>JBIKRF010000068.1:0-12387 GCA_044349305.1 Flavobacteriales bacterium | reverse complement strand
GCAAGCCGCTGGTTGAATGCTTTAATTATTGGTGCTAGCGAAAACAGCTGGAAGAAAATTGCTGAACTTCCTTTCGTACGAGAGATCGAATTTTTATCTGAGCAACCCATTGTTCAAGCGGAATTTCAATTTACAAAAACGGACACTTCTAAGACTTCCAACTACGAAACGAGAGAAGCACAAAATCAAACGGCTCTTTTAGAACCGAAAATTTTCCAGGAACACCTACTTAATGGAAAGAACATTGTCATAGCTGTTTTAGACGCCGGCTTTTCTGAAACAAACAAAGTTGAACACCTTTCTCATCTCTTTTCAAACAATCAAATTATTGCGACTAAAGATTTCCTAAAGAAAACGGAAGATGTTTTTTCTCACTCTGTTCATGGGACAGAAGTGCTAACTTATTTGGCTGGAAAAACAGACTCTGTATTGTACGGATTGGCTCCAGAAGCAACGTATGCGCTCGCTCGTGTTACACCGAACATGGGTTTTTTCCGTTTTTTAAATGACGTGCAATGGATTCAAGCTTTGGAATGGGCCGATGAAATTGGTGCCAGTTTAGTTAATTCTTCATTGAGTTTTACGAGCCAACTGTACGAGCGAAACAATCTCAATGGAAGATCTTGCAAAATTAGCATTGCCGCTAATACCGCTATGGACAAAGGCATATTGGTCATAAACGCTGCCGGTAATGAATTACAAAGTGACTGGGAAATTATAGGCGCGCCGGGAGATGCTGAACGAATTTTAACCGTTGGATCTGTGGATCCAAAAAACGGATACGTTTCTAATTTCAGCTCAGTGGGACCCACTGCCGATGGAAGATTAAAGCCAGACATTTGTGCCCCAGGTGAATTACTTTATCCCGATGGCTCTAAGTTTAAGCACATACAAGGCACTTCATTTGCAACCCCACTTGTGTGTGGATTCGCAGCATGTGTAAAACAACTTCATCCGGAATGGACAGCCGAAAAACTATGGACAGAGATTCGGAAGAGTGGGTCTCTCTACCCCTATTTTGACTACGCCCATGGCTTTGGCATTCCGCAAGCGAGTTACTTCTTTTCCCAAGAAAAAGAAAAACCGAACGTTTATTCGGTTCACTTCAGGGCGAACGAGAATGACACCATACCTTCCGAAAACACCGATCAACTTATTCTAGAGCGATTGGATGGAAAAGAGATTGACGAAACATACAAAGGCCCTGTTGCTTTTATTCAATTCGTGAAATCTTCTGGTGAGGTTTTTAAATACACCGTTTCCAGACCGCTGAGCAACGTAATTTCCTCTATCAAAGCTTCCGATTACGTCGGCTGCAAACTTCGAATTGTTTACGACCGTCATTTCTTTGAAATACCTATTCCTCAACGATGAAGAAATTAACTTCCTTTCTTCTCGTCTTTGCAATGGCCCATATCGGATTCGGTCAAATCATGTTGTTTGAATCTACTATTGATTCTGTAATGAAACGAACACGAGAATATCGATTAACGGGAGTAAACATCGACAACTATTCTTCATTCTATTATGAAATTGGTAGCTTCATTCCAAACAACAAGAATCTTTCAAGAAACGAAAAACTAGAACTCGGCAGAACGTTTTCGTTTGGATACACCTTTAAAAAAGACTTATCAGACATGTCATCTATTGTTTTCGGAACGAATTATTACAGACGAACCCAACGTTTAAATTCAAGTTATCCCATTCATTCATTTGAACCCGACAGCTCATGGAATCGGGCTAAATTCAGCACAAATGGTTTGGGCGCTCAGATTAGATTTAGAAAATACATTTTAAAATACGGAAGTCAAACAAACAGCTATTTGGAATTAGCGTTGGAAGGGTATTACTTTCTAAACAGTCGCTTCGCTGGAGTGAACAAAATCGACGGGCTTAAACTCAAACGCATCGAAAACAATCCGTCTGGTTTCAACCCTTGGCAATACTCTTCATCTTTTAAAATTAGTTTCAGCACACTGGCATTAGGTGTTCGCTATTTTCCTGAGCATTTATTTTTAAGAGGCAAATACGTGCATGAAGACTATGGGAACTGGAGTTTCTATTTCACGGTGAACCTTCCGGGTACCAACAGCAAGAAAAAATAACCTCAAAGCACAAAGGCCCAATCGGAAGTTTCGTTGTGCCATTTACCGCTTCCCGATTCTATATTCACTTCACACAGGGCGTGCTCGTGTCCGTTTGAAATAAACAGCCACGGTGCCTTCAACACCGAGTTGTAGCGCAAGGTTTGGCTAAGCACCGCTTCATCGATCTTCACCGTTGGGGCTTTGAACTCAGCTATCATGAACGGAGCTGCCTCTCGCGTGAACAAGACCAGGTCCGCCCTTCGTTTCATTCCATGAAAAACGACTTCAGCCTCTACACCTACCCTTCCTTTCGGAAAATTCAAATCGTTCACGAAAAAGTGAATGGCATGCTGACGAACAAATTCTTCTGGAGTTAAAGCGACCCACTTGTTACGAACAATGTCCCAAACCTCGCGCGAAGCTTCTCCGCGAATACGGAAGGAATAAGAGGGGAATTGGAAATTGAGCATAAAATTCGGTTGTGCAAATTAGTGTATATTTTTCAAGATTGAAATGTTGTGCTGCGACAAGACTATTGCCGATATTTGCAAGACATGGAACACTCGCTAATCATACGTGATATTCAAATGGGCAACGTAGCCCCTGTCTATCTCTTGCACGGCGAGGAAGCCTTCTTTATTGATCTCATAGCAGATACTATCGAGAATAAAATTCTCGATGAAACTGAAAAGGCTTTTGGTCTGACCGTTTGCTACGGAAAAGATTCAAACCTAGAATCCATTGTTTCCATGGCAAAGAGTTTCCCAATGATGGGAAACAAACAAGTCATTATTGTTCGCGAAGCCCAAGATTTAAAATGTTGGAAGAAAGAGGAACTCTACAAATGTTTGTTGAATTACCTCGATGCTCCAACGCAAAGCACCGTCCTTGCCTTCTGTTACAAGAATGGTAAAGTAGACGGTAGATCTTCGCTTTTCAAAACTTTAAAAGCAAAGGCAAAGACATTTGAATCGGCGCCCATCAAAGAAAATCAGCTTCCAACATGGGTTCAAAATATTGCGAAAGACCAAGGTCTTACTATTCGCGGAACCGCGACGCAGTTGCTTGCCGACTATTTGGGTTCTGACCTTCACAAACTCACCAATGAAATTTCAAAGTTGAGTATTGTATTAAATCAAGGCGATGAAATAACGACCCAAGTCATTCAAGATCACATTGGAATTTCGAAAGACTACAATGTTTGGGAATTGCAAACAGCACTTATTCGCAAAGATGTTTTGAAGGCCAATCAGATCATAAGCTTTTTCGAGAAAAATCCGAAAGACCATCCTTTGTTTCAAATTATTCCGGCCTTGTATGGTTTTTTCGCAAAGCTGTGTGTCATTCAAAACAGCACGAACAAAGATGAAGCTTACAAAGAGCTTGGCGTAAATTATTACGCAGCACAAAACTTCAAAGAAGGAGAGAAAAATTATTCGCCGGGTAAATCGGAGCGTATCATCAAGTACTTCCGAGATGCCGATGAACAACTGAAAGGATTAAAAGGAAACAGCATGTCTCACGGAGACATTATGCGTGAGCTGATCTTTAAGATTCTACATTAACGAATCAGCGAGCCTGCTTTGTACATTTCATTCTTGCCGTCTTTGCACAACGCATAAGTAAATCCACCTCTAAGTCCGTATCCGCCAATATCACCCGCCTTGTCAACCGCCAACACGCCGACTTGAAATTCATCGGTCATGAAAGCATTGTTCGATTTCAAACGCGAGATCGCTTCTTCACAGGCCTCTTGTGCAGTTGCTCCTTGACGCATTAACTCGACAACCAAGAATGATGTGCACGAACGAATTACCGTCTCACCAAGACCTGTACAAGTTGCTCCACCAATTTCATTGTCGATATACAATCCAGCTCCAATAATCGGACTGTCGCCTACTCTTCCGTGCATCTTGAATGACAGGCCACTTGTTGTGCAAGCACCCGAAATTTTCCCTTCATAATCCATCGCTAACAAGCCAATGGTATCGTGATTTTCGATGTTAATGATTGGTTTATATTCGGAAGTCTTCAACCATTCCTTCCATGCTTTGTTCGCTTCCGGATTTACATAATCACTGTGTTTGAACCCTTGCTCTAAAGCAAATTGTTCTGCACCTTTTCCAACAATCATGGCATGCGGAGTCTTTTCCAAAACCGCACGCGCTATAGAAATAGGGTGTTCGAATCCTTGCACAAACGCAACCGACCCCACCTTGTGCTGCCAATCCATGATACATGCATCAAGCGTGGTTCTTCCTTCTCTGTCGGGCAATCCGCCGAGCCCAACACTTAAGTTGGTCAGATCAGATTCCGTTTTCCAAACGCCCTTTTCTGCCATATCCAAAGCATTCCCACCTTTCTTCAAAGCGTCCATGGCGGCATCGTTTGCAGCAATGCCATGATCCCAAGTTGAAAGAACCAACCCTTTGGTATAACGAACTTTTTCTGCAGGCTTTTTCTTTTTTTCACTGAATGAAAACAACGCAGGTGACATACCCAAAAGCGCACCTGTAGCGGCAAGCTGACCTAAAAACTTTCTTCTGTTACTCGACATTATTCAACAATAAATGGAAGACGATAAGCCCCCTTGTCTGTGATGAGCTGAACAGCATACACCCCAGAAACAAGGTCACTCGCATTGAAAAACACTTTTGATTGTTCTGGTGAAAGCACACCTGAGTAGATCTCCTTTACACGACGTCCTTGCATGTCTATGATGAAAGCCTGAGCCTTCTGAGAAGCACGCGCACTAAATTCCACGCAAGTTATTTCACTAGCCGGATTCGGATAAATTCTCGAGAAGTTAAATGCCTCTTCGTTGATACTGTTTCCATTCAACACGTCGAAACTCCAATATCCGTCTGGCGCAGCCATTGGACGTTGCAATACTTTTCCTGTTGTTGCTTCTCCTTCCACGTAATAGTAAATTCTTGTGCCGGCAGGTTGTGCCGGAATAAAACCTTCCCAATTGTTACTTCCAACACTAGACATATCTACCATTGCATAAGAACCATTCAAAGAAGTCTTCCAATACAATCTGCCTGCAGCGATTCCATCGCGGTGATTCATATACGCAACTACCGAATACGGTGAAGTCGTATTGTCGGTATCTGGAAGTGGGTTGTGACTTATGAGCATCGGATTTTGAACACCGACACTGTGGGTGATACAATGAATGGCTCCGCTTGCTGCAATAATATTATCGGGATTGTTGTCGCAATCGATTCCAACTATTTGATATCCTGGAAGGGCCTCTTGCCAAATGCGCAAGGCAGTCGTATCGTATTGCTCGCGATAAATAGGAAGAATAACCATCTTATTTACAAATACGGCATTCGTATAGGTGCGATAAGACGCTGGCGGATTTGAACTTGGCCAGTTACCGGCAACACTTGGCGGCATTGGAATGCGAATGGTCTTATAGGGCTCGCCCCATTTATTCATAAAGTTCGAAACTACGTAATCCATGTTTGCATTGATCTGCGGACCGTCGGAGATACCATCTGGATATTCACCCACTAACAAGGTTTGCTCATCTATCAACTTCATGTGCATATCCACATGATGAATTCCATCATATGGAAGAACAGGCATTTTAATGTAACGATCTGTACCAAGATAGCTCTGTGAAATTGCGTCAATCTCTGCTTCTGTTTTTGCTGTAACACCATACTGATTTCCGGGAGCGTTTTCTTCCAAGATAAGTTCTGTCACAATTGCAGTTCCAAAACCATCGCTCATCCAGTTACCACCTGTATTCACCAAGTCATCTGGAGCAGCAGTGGTTGTGTATAAATCCAAACCTAAATAATCGGCAACATATTGCGGTGAAGAGTTATCGTTCGGACGAGTTGGACGATTGTAAATCCAATCGACCATAAACAAATCTTCGACTTCATTGGCATATGCCGGATTAGCGCCGTAATCGCGCATCCAAACAGAATCGTAATTCGCTGGAAGAATTATTACGTTGTCCATATTCGTAAATGCCGGCCCACCTGCCGTGCTGTACAAATAATCTTGTGTTGCTTGAACGTCTTCAGACAAGATTACAACTAACGTCTGTGTGCGTGCTGCTGCTACAATTTGTTTTAAGATGGTTGGATACGAAATCCAAGAAATGGTCAGACATTGAATTTCTTCCCACTCAGCCATTGCACGAATATTTTGAAACGGAGGAGGAGACTCAATTCCACGATCTGAATTCACAATTGAAAAATCACCATGAGAGATTTGCTCAATTTCAGCAGGAGTTAAATTCCTTGGAAGATCAACCTGCGCATTTAAGAATGAAGTTAAAATCAAAGTGGTAAACAGAACACTTAAAATACGTTTCATCGGTTTAAATATTTTTCGGTTTGAAATTAGTCATGTAATTCTATACTTCTACAAATTCAAGTTCAAATTGTTCGTTTGAAAGGGCTGGCAAAACAAACTATCCAATAAAAAGGTCGTGCCTGAAGTTGACGATAAAACACAATTGTACTTCAGCCATCTTCCTCCGTAAACATTGCACTGAAAAATAGTGTCTGACAAATTATTAAATGTCTTCACAGCATTCGTGCAGCAATTGCAATTAAAATTTGTGCCTACCCAATTGAATTGAATTAATGAAGCACCTGAATTGTTCTGAAGATGAACCTCTACAACAGATTCTGGCCAAAGTGACAAATTCTTTGTCAGGTTTTCTTCGTTGCGCAGATCGTCAGGAGCTATCGCAATTTCCTGAGAGTAATAATAATCTCTTGAAACCATTAAACGCGCTTCAGTAAGATTTTCCTTCTTCCATTCCATTTTATAATTGCCACTCGCATCTGACGTTGTGCTTGCTGCTTGTAAGAAATAATCTGTAAAGACTCCATTTACCAATGCTTTTTGCTCGAAAACTGTGGTGACATATGGAAGCGTAGCTCCGGACGAAGCATCGGTTGTATTTCCTTCCAACGAAAATTTATCCGATGATTTTTTGCACGAAGCAAGCAACACAAGCAGAGATAATATCTTCAAACTTAATTTCATTTCGACGCTGTTTTATAGTGTTCGAAAATGGCCAAGATCTTATTTACAAAATTCACTGGACCTACTCCATTTAGATATCCGTGCTTCACACATGACATGGCGTAATACTGTCGCTGCGCCTTCAGCATCAATGCATCTGCAACATGCCCTTCCCAGAGTGTATCGTTTCTTCCCGTTTGACGAGCAATACACATGGCATCGAGAATGTGTCCAGGTCCACAATTGTAACTGGCTAGAATAAACTTCACGCGTTCATCTGGATTGTTCACATAACGCTTCCAAAAAACATCTAGGTTGCGTAAATATTTAGCGCCTGTTTCAACATTGTTATCTGGTGGACAAAGTGTATCTCCACCATATTTTATCATGGTAGCTGGCATGAGCTGCATTAGACCGCGCGCACCTGCCCAGGATTCTGCATTCGGATTAAAACCAGATTCAACAAAACTTAAAGCCGTTAACAAACGCCAATCCCAGCCAACAATTGGTGCATGTGCTTTGTACAAAGAATCAAACGGCGAAAGCGCTCCCGCTTGAACAGGGGGCATTGAGAAAAAACGCTGAACACCACCCGACCAATTCTCCTCGGCACGTCCAAAATATCTTCGATAAAGCTTATTAATAAATCGCTTCCCGTTCTTACCCGCCATGAATGCACTTAAACGCTCTTGCAACAAATATGCATTCGGACGAACAGCCCATGCGATATCTTCATCTTCACTTACCTCAACCGACATATCTAGATTCGGATAATCCTCAAAACTCAGAAAAGCTAAACTTTTATCCGTAATTGTCGCAGGCACCGCGCCATTAGCAACCTCTTGCAACAACTCTTCAGTTCCCACTTTTCCACTTGCTTCTATGACTTGAAGACTCAATCCTGTATTCTTTGTAATCTCTTCTAAATTTCGATAAAACGATGAATAGGCATGAACGTGAATAGGCAGTCGATCGAGTTCATTCATGCCGTGAACTACAATACCATTTTCAAGCAATTTATTTGACGTGTCTTTGCGTTGAACCAAGACTTGTTTCGTTTGATAAATCGCAGGTGAAAAAGCCAAGAAAGCCTTTCTCTGATCTGTCACCGTAAGGTTTGAGGCTATAATATCACCTTCACCCCTGTAGAGCATGGCGAACATACTATCGAGGTTTTCAATCACACGCACTTCCAATTTCACCTTCAAGAATTTAGCAAATTCTTTCGCCAATTCGTAATCGAATCCCTTCGGTTCTTCTTTGTACAAATAATACGTAGAAGCACTATTTTCCGTTAAGATAATTAGCTTGCCTCTATCGCGAATGCTATCGATATCTATCGAGACCAGTTGAGGCAAATTTGGATCTTGCTCAAACTCAACAATTCTTTTGTTGGGCGAAAGAAGCGAAAACATAAACGCTACGCCACCAAGCAAAGCAATTGAAACTAGAATAACACGCCAAACAGATTTCTTCAATGATTTCAAGTTTCTTCCATGAAAGAATCACGAAAGGGTTTCATACAAACTTAATCAATTTTATTTTCATATAGCAGAGCCAAACGCTTCAACTCAAATTCACGCTTCAACTCTTCGAAAAATGTCGGGAAATATGCTGATGCCATTTCCACATAACTATCAAAAAAATCTCCCGCTGCTAGCAACGATTCTCCGCGAGGAATGCGAATACCCATTTGCCTAACGATAACTGCCATTCCAACTGGATGTGCGTATTTCAGCATGAATTCTTTGTCTTTCATGTGGAAGAAATAATTCTTCATTTTATCAGGAAAAGATTCTTCATGCTTATTCAAAACACGAAACGTGAATTGCTGAAAATCTTTCAACTCTCTTCCAGAATGAAATTGAAAATCTTTCGCTAGGTAATGATCGAAAACTAAATCAATGAGCACTCCGCTATACAATCCTAATTTAGGGCGATACGCGGCACGAAGTTCCTTCACCAAATCATGTGTATCTGTGAATGAATCGACCCAGCGATGCAGAAGTATTCCCTGACGAATATTCGGACTGTATAAATTGAAATCATTGCCTTTCACTGCATCTGCAATGAACTGTCCAACCATTTCTTCTTCACAATCAGAAGAAAGGTACAAATGGGCCAAATGATTCATTCCACAAAGAACGAAGTTTAACTCTTTCGGTTAAGTATCTTTGCACAAGTTATTTTAAAGACATGACCTTAATAAAATCTATTTCCGGATTTCGCGGAACCATTGGCGCCGTTCCTGGCGAACATTTAACTCCGCTCGACACAGTTAAATTCACAGCGGCATTCGCTGCTTTTCTTCAACATAGAAACAACAAGCAACACATTTCAATTGTAGTTGGAAGAGATGCGCGCATTAGCGGTGAGATGCTTCAAAACCTTGTGATGAATACGTTAGTGGGAATGGGTGTGCATGTCATTGACGCGGGACTTTCCACTACACCAACCGTGGAGTGGGCCGTTACGGAAAGCAAAGCGAACGGAGGAATTATTCTTACCGCGAGCCACAATCCGAAAGAATGGAACGCGTTGAAGTTACTCAACGAAAAAGGCGAGTTCATTTCTGGCGATGAAGGAAAAGAGGTATTACGCAGAGCAGATGTCGACGACTATGCCTTCTGCACAGTAGATGAATTGGGCAGCATCGAAGAACGCCATTTCATGAAGGCCCATATTCAACATATTTTAGGAATTAGCACCATAGATATTGAGGCTATTTCAAATAAAAAATTCAAGATAGCGGTCGATGGAATTAACAGTTCGGGAGGAATTTATGTTCCTGCTTTGCTCGATGCATTGGGCATTGAGAACATTGTTCCAATTCATTGCAAAGCAGACGGACATTTCGCGCACAACCCAGAGCCATTGGCTGAACATATCACTGACATCGTCGCAATTGTAAAAAAAGAGAAATGCGATTTAGGAATTGTGGTTGATCCAGACGTCGATCGCTTGGCCTTCGTGTGTGAAGACGGAAGTTTGTTTGGGGAAGAATACACGTTGGTGGCTATTGCAGATTATTTGCTTGGCATTACTCCCGGTCCAACCGTGAGCAATCTTTCAAGCAGTCGTGCATTGGCAGATGTAACACACAAGCACGGACAACGCTACGAAGCTTCTGCTGTAGGCGAAGTGAACGTTGTTGCGAAGATGAAAGAAATTGGAGCCGTAATTGGCGGCGAAGGAAACGGTGGTATTATTTATCCGGAAACACATTACGGAAGAGATGCGCTTGTTGGAATAGCATTGTTCTTAACGCACCTTGCGAAGAACTTCAATTCTGTTTCTGAAATGCGTGCAACGTATCCAACCTATCAAATGATTAAAGACAAAGTTGTCTTAAGTCCGAGTCTTGATGTAGATGGAATACTCGCAACCGTTGCGAAAGAATTTCAAAATGAAAAAGTAAATACGATTGATGGTGTGAAGGTTGACTTCTCGAACGGGTGGGTGCATTTGCGCAAAAGCAACACCGAGCCTATCGTTAGAATTTACGCCGAAGCACCAACGAACGAAGAAGCGATTGAGCTTATTCAAAAAATTAAACAACACATTCCTTCCGCAGAATGAAAGCTTATTTAGACAATGCAGCAACGACTCCTGTTGCTCCTGAAGTGGTCGATGTTATTTCGAACTTCTTAAAAACAGAATTCGGAAATCCATCTTCCACACACTCTTTCGGAAGAAAAGTAAAGACGCAAATTGAAACTGCGCGTCGCTCTATTGCCAAACATTTGAACTGCGAGCCTGGAGAAATTTATTTCACAAGCGGAGGAACTGAAGCTGACAATCTTGCAATGAACATTGCTGTTCGCGACATGGGATGCAAGCGCATTATCACTTCAAAAATTGAACACAGCGCCATAGTAAAGACTGCAGAAAAACTTCAAGAAGAAGGAAAGGTTTCTGTGCATTGGGTGGCCTTGACTTCAGACGGAAGTATTGATTTAAATGACATTCGAAATACCTTAAGCGATGGCGTGAAGACATACGTTTCGCTTATGCACGGTAACAATGAGATTGCGAACTTGCTTCCGCTAGAAGAAGTTGCTGCAATCTGTTCAGAACACGGCGCGGTGTTTCATAGCGATACGGTTCAAACCATGGGACACTATCGTTTCAATTTGAAAGAAACACCTATTCATTTCATTAACGCTGCTGCGCACAAATATCACGGCCCCAAAGGTGTTGGATTTATTTTCATTCGAAAAAACATGCCTGCTTTCGCAGACATTACCGGTGGCGGACAAGAGCGCGGTATGCGCGGTGGAACAGAAAACACCGGAGGAATTATGGGCATGGCGAAAGCCATGGACCTTGCATTCAGCGAAGTGGAAGAGCACCAAGAATATGTTAGCGGTTTGAAGCAATACATGGCTGCTGAATTGAAAAAACGTATTCCTGGAATTACCTTCAATGGAAAATCGGAAAGCACCGATAGTCTTTATACCGTTTTGAGCACAACCTTTCCTCCTACCAAAAACAACGACATGTTTTTGTTCTTGTTAGATCTTGAAGGAATAGCCGCCTCTGGCGGAAGCGCATGTAGCAGCGGCGCAACTAAAGGGAGCCACGTATTAGACGCCATTGGTGCGTTGCGCGAAGGACAGCCCGCTGTCCGTTTCTCTTTCTCTCGTTACACAACGAAAGAAGAAATAGATTACGCAATAGAAAAGGTTACTGAAATTTTCGAGGCCGGAAAGATCTAATTGCAGTTCGTTCCGAACGTAGCAATAAATAGCATGACATCTTCGATGGTGATCACTCCATCTTGATTCATGTCGCCGAAACACGTGCCTATTAAATCGCAACTCCCATCGTCGACATTCGCAATCGGATTGAAGTTGTATGCTGAAGCATTTGTACAACCTGCATACAAACAGGTTCCGTTATCTACTGTCGCAGTCGCGTTGTAATTCGAAGCTGCGCTATTCGTGCATCCTGGAATAACCGCTGCAAACAAACAAGACCCATCATCGAATGTCGCTGTTGCATCGTAATTCAATGCATTCGAATATTTACATCCGTAACACGATGCGAAGTCGCATGAACCGTCGTTGGTGTTCGCAACCGGATTGAAATTACAACTCAACGGATTCGTGCAACCAAGTATAGAAAGATTGCATGAGAATGTTCCTTCGTAGGTTCCCGCATTGGTGAAACTTCCACCTACACGAACGAAATACGTTACCCCTGCGGTAACAGGAAAAATAAGATCACTTGCGAATACTGGATTCACACAAGCGTCGTCGTCTTCCGCAATAAAAGTTAAATTTCCACAAGCACCCGA
>JBIKRF010000067.1:0-12455 GCA_044349305.1 Flavobacteriales bacterium | reverse complement strand
CTGTTACAGTTGATGTTCCGCCGTTACAAGCAATCAAAGTCGCTGTTGAGCTTGCAGTAAGCAGCGTAGGTTCAGCAACCGTGATGGTTGTTGTAGCAGTACATCCGCTTGCATCAGTCACCGTGTAAGTATAAGTTCCTGCAGTAACTGTGAATGTTCCTGCACCTGTATAAGGTCCCGTTCCACCAGCCGCAGTAACGGTAACGGTTGAAGATCCGCCGTTACATAAGATTGGAGTTGCCGTTGAACTTGCTGTAAGAGGGGTCGGCTGAGTCACAACAGCTGTGGCAGTGGCAGAGCACCCCGCTGTATTAGATACAGTAATTATATAATTTCCTGCGTTTAGATTGGTGATAGAGTAGGTTCCACCTGATGTTGCGATCTCTGTTCCGGCTGGATTGCCCGTTGATGTGCCAGTCCAGCTTACGTTGTATCCGTTATTCGGTCCGCTTGCCGTAACTGCAATAATGCCATTATTCGAAGTGAAACAGGTTTCATTAGTAATAACCGTTGTAACTATTGGTGCTGCATTTACAGCAATGGTCATGGTTGTTGGTGAAGCACATTGTCCTGTCGTTGGAGTAAAGGTGTAAACAACACTACCTGCGGTTGCAGTTGAAATAGCTGCTGACCATGTTCCCGTAATCCCGTTTAATGAAGTTGTTGGAAGTGTTCCTGGTGTTGCACCTTGGCAATATGGCCCAAGTTGAGTGAATGTTGGAAGTACGCCTGCATTTACTGTAACACACTGAACCTGTGTAGTTGTGCAGCCAAAGTTGTTGGTGGCAGAGTAGGTGTAACAATTCTGCCCAACGGTAGTCGGAGTTACAGTTGCTGTTGTTGCTCCAGTTGCTGATAATCCAGTAGCACTTACCCAACCTTGAGAAACAATTGTCGGAGTGAAAGATTCTGAAGCTCCAGGTATATTTGGATTAAAGTTGATGTCCCAAGAGCTTATATAACCGTTATCTAAATTCAAGTAATCTGTCACACTTATTGTCCAGTTGCCATTCAAAGGACAACCAATTAAATTCGTGAAAGGTTGAACGGGCATGTAGTTTCCTCCGTTGATAGATACACCGGCTGGCGTTCCACAGTTTGAAGTGGCACCGTTTACCATTAAAGTCGTTGCTGAGTTATTGAAACAATAAGTTCTATAGCCTCCAGGTCCAACAGCTGGATCATCTAATGGACAACCCAAATAAGTTCCTGCTCCTCCTGGAAAAGCTTTAAGTATGGTTGATTGTCCATTCGGACAAGTAATAACAATGCCCAAATCGCCGAGGTATGAGTGTTCCATGGTTAAACAGATGTCTGCTATGTCAGCAGCACTTTGTATCGTCTGAGTTGGGCCATAACAATCTACTGGAATTGCAGTAGAGTAGGTTACGCCATTTCCATCTAACAAATAGGTTAAACCAGTGTATGGTGAAGTGCAGTTTTGAATAAATGGAATCGGAGTTACAGTGGCTGACAAGTTTGCGCTTTGGCCTTGACATAGAACCAATGGCGCAGCGGTGGTGGTTATGGTTGTCGGAGTTGAAACTTGAACAATCTGATTAACCTCATTAGCACTGGTACATCCATTCAGAGTAATATCGAGATTCACATGATAAGTTCCCGGAGTGTTGTAGGTATTCGATGCCGATGTTCCTGTTCCAGTTGAACCATTCCCAAAATTCCAAGAATATGTTGCCCCGGTTCCAGATTGAGAGAATGTTCCACTTCCATTGAAATTTACCGTCTGACCAGCGCAGATGCGTATAATACCATCACCCTGCGCGGCAGGAGCAGTTGAAACAAGGTTTGCAGTAATGGTTTGACAAGGCACATAGCAAGAGACATTCGCCACCCAACCAGTGGTATTCCCATTTCCATTCGATGTAAAACGGAAGGTGAGACAGCCGCCCGTATTCGGAGCTAAAGCTTGAACTAACCCCGGACTTATAGCACCTGTGAAAGTTCCTATTAGCGGTGAGGTTGTATTCGGTCCGTTATAAACTTGAAGAATATCGTTATTCTGAAGGTTGAATGCAGTGAAATTTACTTGGACAAAAGACCCAGGCGTGCTTGGGCAAATAGTGTAAGTTAAATTCTGATTGTTTGTGTAGTTGTTATTTGGTCCTCCGTTGTCGTAAAAATTAGTGTTACAAGAAGTAGATGAACCATTACTCATGTTAATGTTCGAAGTAGGAGGAGTGCCGCAACCAATTATAGCTGCCCAACCTGGATCTGAATTCGTGTTGTTGGAAACGAATTGAAAAGTGATACAACCATTCGCACTAACGACTGTTCCTGGACTATTTGCTGAATAAGTTCCAATTTGAGTGGCAGCTGTGTTATTTCCAGCGAAAATCAATAAGAAGTCAGATCCATTCTGTAAATTGAAAGCTGTGAAATTCAAATAAATAGGCTGACCATTTCCTGAACAGAAAGTAACCGTATAGTTCTGGTTATTCCCGTAGTTGTTGTTAGCCCCACCCGAATCGTAAAATGTTCCCGAACAAGTGGTGTAAGTGTTGTTCGAGTTCGGAGAATAGGTCTGGCCGAATACTTCCGAAGTTATCCCCAAAAGAACAAATAGCGTTATGTAAACGAATTTGTTCATGGGCAGATAAGTTCTTTTTCGTTAATGAAAATTGGAGCAATGCAATATTGTCCGTCTTGAAGGAATAATCTGAACTCCACTTCAGCGTATACATCTCCATGATCTATGGTAGCATCTTGAATGAATCTTCCATTAGAGACAAATAAAGATTTAGCTGAGTAAAGTGTTACAGTACAATTTAATTTTTGAAATGAAATAAGTCGATTAGAATGTACAAATCGGTATTCATCTAAATTATCATATCGAAGTAAAGCTTCCGTGCAGATTTCAGCATATTGCATAGACTGCGCGTCATTTACATGAAGTTCAAAGGATAATTCTGTTGGATCAGCAGAAGTACTCTCCTGCGCCGCCACTTTGTGGTGGGCGAGACATACAAGCATAGCAAAGCCTGCGATTATTTTTGGGAGAGTGTAATACATAGAGCAACTTTTAAGTGGCTGTTATATTTAACGCAATCTAAAGATAAAAGGTTTCGATCTATTGAAATTTTACTATATCTTGGTCAAACCTTAACTAAAAACAAACCCAATGGAAATGAATTTAATCCTTGGCCTGCTCGGGCTATATGCCATAAGCCGCCTTTATTCGAGTGTTACTGGAAAAAATCCAAGTAGCAGATTTAATCTATCAGAACTCAAAGATGCGTTTCAAAAAAACAGCGGTGTCTGGTGGTTTATGGTTCCGATCTCCGGAATTTTAATAATGTTTTTCGAAGCTGTTGTTTCGGTTCTGTGGTTCCTAGGTGAACTTCTTCATTTGGGAACAGCCTTAATAAAGCTTATTATAACCATTGTAAAATGGATATACAAAGAAGTTATTCTCGGAGGATTCTATTTCTTGTGGAAATTGATTTGGCATTATCTGATTTGTATTCCTTGGAATTGGTTCCGTGAGGCTTTCCGACTAATTGGCGATGCCTCGAAATGGTCGAGTTACAAAATTGCGACAGTCGGTATTTTTGCAAGTCTTTTAGTTGCCTTCATAGGAATATATGTCAACTCCTTCATGGGTGATGAGCATTTGACTATTCAAGGCTTCATTAAACACGCTACCACACTCTTATCAATTATTCCAATCGGAATGGCCGCGAGCATGATAGCTTTCAATCGTAAAAATGGAAATGCTACATGGAAAGCACAAGGAATGAACTACGCAAAATTGGCTTCGGCAATTTTGGTTCCTATGATTGCGCTAATTGGAATTGAATACCTGTTAATTAATGCTGGGTCACGCACTTCGTTCCAATTTTCACTTTCAACATTATTGGCCGGAGGTAGCCTTTTCGCCTCTTTCCTAATACTGATCAATTCAATTCTTGTCATTTTCGTCATAAGCGCTTTGCCTTCATTCGCAAATGCTTATTCTGGCGATCTCAAAGGTGTGTATCGTGCATTTTTTTCACATCTGTATTACGGTTGGGTTTCATACCTATTGGCTATTCCAGCGATTATTATCCCTGCATTCATTTTATCCATTATTCCAGGTTTAGTAACTCAGGGAATGACATACTTCACTCAAAAGGCTACCGATTATGTTTACGAGCAGCGTATTGCAAGTATTACAGAAGAGGCAAAAGAAAGCATGGTGCCTTATGCCGATTGGTGCAACGTGGATTCAATTTCCAATGATTCGTTGAATAAGCTTATGGAAGCAGACATGCGCTTGCTTTCAGTTCGCGTAGCATTGAATGGAGTAGGACGTGGACAAGCATACTTGGACTCTTCTTATTCTTCATTCGCTAACAGAAACGGTGCTGTTACAGTTGGCTTACTAGCATATATGTACAACAGCTATTCTGAAATGATTAGCGAAAACTTGAAGGCTCAGCCAATGAATACAGAAGCCGATAGCGACTCTTCATTCACACTTCTTGCAAAAGAATACAAAGGTGAGGTTGCTGAAATGGATTCTTCAATTGTAAAAAACAACAAGAGCATGGCTTCTTGGCAAGCAGAAAAAGCAGCTGTATGCACAGGCTCTGCTCCAATTTTTGAAGAGCCAGTTGCTCCAATGCCACAAGAACCCGTTGCCATTCAAGAGCCTGCTCCTGTCATGGACGTTCCTGCAGATCAGTGCGATGCTGAACGTCAGCGTATCGATGGAATACTTGCAGATATTCAAGCTGAAAACGATAAGATAAATCAAATGAAAGCCCGCAAAGAAGCGGTCATCACTCACTTGAATAAAATGCAAGAAGATGCCAACGGCATGGTTGGAAACGAGAATCTCGCGAAACACCTTGGATACTTCTTCATGAGCATTTGGATGTGCGCACTTGCAGCCATTGCAATGGGATTTGTACTAAGCATCTATTCGCACTTGAATAGCATTGTCTACGATTCAATTGATAATTCAGATTGGCTTATCACTTCACAAATACGTGATGCACATGCTGCAAACAAGAATCAACCACTTCTGGGCTTGTTGCTAACCTTTGTGACTTCATTGATGTTGTTCGGGTTGGTTTCAAACATGGACCTTTCAGCGCCGAAGGCAATTTTGGAAAAAGCAAAATCAAGTTCCATGGAAATGTTTAATCAACTTTCCGGCATTACAGACGCTGCCCCAGCTCCAAGTCCTGCAGCGAATGAAGTGGTTACAGAAATCCAAGCGGAAGAAGTGCAATTGGAACAGGCATCAGAAAGTGACATGCAAGAAGGAGATGGAATGGCTGACGCTCCAATTGAATTTTACAGAATAGACAGTCCTCAGGGATATGCAAACCTCAGAGAGATCCCAGACGGAATGATTATTCGTGAGGTATACCCGTATGAACTATTCACCATTCTTGGTGAATTAGATGGATTTTATGGCGTTGAATTGCAAGATGGAACAAGAGGCTTTATTCAAAGCACACTTGTTACTTCAGCAAACCAATAACCTATATTCAATCATAGAAAAGAGCCGCACACGCGGCTCTTTTTCGTTTCTTTACACTCTTGTCGAGTCTGTGACTCGTTATTCGACCTATTTGAATCTTAACCCGACTCGTGAGAAAAGAAAGCCGGAGTTCCGAGTATTTTTTATTGTACAATTATCTTAAACAGAATACTTTGTTTGTTTGATGTGATTTTTATAAAGTACATCGAATTAGCGTAACTACTTAATTCATACACTTTGGATACTGAATTGCATAAATCAGACAACACCAACTTTCCTGAGGCGTCAAAAATTTGAATTTGTGAAGTTTCAGTTAAATTTTGAATGTTTAATGATGTATTATCCTGTGTAATAAATACAATAGGTTTCTCGGAAGTTTGGCTATCAATATCTTGACATATTACAGCCGTTATGGTGTTCGATGCAATGTTTGTGCAACCGTTAGGACCTTCGTAGATGTAGTAAATGGTATCGGTTAAATTAGGAACCAATAAAGAAGGATTCACAAAAACGGTATTATTTGAAAACAAGGCGCCTTGTTCATCTACGTAATAACCTCCTGCTGGTTGTCCTTCAATCATATTCACGGCCAAAGCATTCGTGCAAATTGTATCTTCAGGAAATGGACTCAGGGTCACGGTTGGCAATGGCTTGATGGTAAAAGACTGAAAATTTGAATTGTAAGTGCAATATGGGTTAGATAAAGTGACATTGAAGTTGACAAAACCGGATTCTGGTAATACGAATACGCAGGTGTCTAAACCTTGTGATAGTATTGTTCCGCTTGGAAAGTTCCAAGTGCTTTGTTCAACCCAACCGGTGGGGTTGATTTGTAAGGTTATCGTGTCACTTCCACAATAAGCTGAAGACATAGGACTAAAAGTGCTGTATATATCGTTTGGAACTATATACATACTATCACTATGATAGTAGAAGCAATTAGTGTTTACATTAAAAAGTGAATAGCTTATTACATCCAGTCCAGTGGATTGCGGATATATGTATCCATTTAAAAATATTGAATGGTCTGAACTAAAAGACCCTCCTGCAATTGAAGGAAAAGGAATTGGAATTGGTGGCATCCCCGTGCAAAGGGTATCGGGTAAATCTCCTACAAATGTTAATACTTGTGGAATATTGATATCAATAATAATATTTTTTTCAAGAGCACAAGCTGCATTCGAAAATGTATAAGTCAGTATTGTATCGTTTTGAATATTCAGAAAACCAGCCGCAACGTTATACTCCAAAGGAGGAACAACTGTGGTCGCATTATGACTGAATTCAATTACAAAATCATCTCCTTGACAAATATGCTCAGGCATTGAATAAGTGGCAGAAACGGGGGGCGAAACTTGGACATAAGATGTATGTGTATTTACAGCACCGTTTGCAGAAGTGCAAGTTAATGAAACTTGATGCACTCCAGGAGATTGAAAGATAACCTGAGGATTTTCCTCTTGTGAATTCGATACATTAGCACCTTCAAATGTCCAATAATTGCTAATTGCATTCTGAGAAAAATTCTGCAAGTCTATTGGTAGATTTTGACATGATTTTAATGGAGAGTCGAAATATGCGATCACATCGCTAGGAACAATTGAATCTAATAAACATGCTAGATCAAAGTTCGTAATTCCGATATACTTGTAGCCAGGTATATCGTCAATGAATTGAATTCCACTCTGGAAATTAATTGTGTTATCAAAATAAAATTGAAAACTTAAACGATTGCCATCTTCGGTTAAAGCTAAATTATCTAATTGAGTCGTAACCGTTGAGGTTGGGTCAATTTGAAACATGCTTTTCACTTGAACATTATTCAATAAAGTGTCGGAACGATAAAGAAAATAATGAAAATTGTTATCAAAGTTATTCATCGAGCCACCGTTTAAATCTATTGTAGCGCCAGAGTTCAAACTAGCTATGACTACATTGTTTTCACGAATGTCGAATCCCTTTAAAAAGATCTGAGTGCTCGAAGTCATAGTGTTACTTGATACCGGCATTAATTCAGAATTGAATTTCAATAAGGAAATACCGCTCGTGAAAATAGAATTTAGGGTGTCGATTCCAAAAACCATATTATTTTTAAATGCCCCGACGGCATATAGATTCCCATGATCATCGCTACGAAGTTGAAGCTGGGGAACACTTGATGTGGCACCATCTGTTTGGTAAATGACCGGGGATTGTTCAATTAACGTACCCACAGCATTGTAATGATAAATGCGAGGGAAGTCTTTTACCAGTCCAAAGAATCCTCCTGAATTATCAGGTATTACATCAGCAAAAGGACTTTGTATGTTATAAATTAATTCCCCGGAGGAATTGTATTTGTGACTTGAAGTAGCCGTGCATGCGTATATGCTATTGTCTTCATCTGTTTTAACAAAAACTTTTCGGAGAGGTGGGCTATAGAGATAGCTAACCTGATTCTTCCATTGAAAAATCCCATTTGAATCAAATTTTATAGTTACGAAGTTTGAATTTGGTTTCCATTTAATCATCTTTTGATCGGCAGAGAAAATCTTTATCGTGTCTTGATAATTGTTCGCTTCAAATAAAAAAATAATATTGTCATTTGAATCCGTTGTAATACTCGAGTGACCAATGCGATCCTCTGATTGAATACACGCTGACCACATTGGCCTGCCATCTGGCAAATATTTTACGATAAACAATTTGTATAGAGAAGTCCCATTTAAAGGCCGCTCTATAGTTAAATAGTCGCCGTTGTCTGAGGTGGTATATGAAATTGGATTTCCCGAAAGTCTGGCCACTGAAATAATATTGTCTGAGTGGTCACGAGTAATCTCTTCTGCAGTTGAAGCAATAGCTGGAGCTGAAACATCTAATATGCGGATTTTCTCACATTGTTCTGGTAGAAAGCTATCCACTACATGAAATTTTCTAGTTACGGATTGAATACATCCTAATGGTGTAGTATGTGAAAGTGTAACATCATGAAGACCACTTGTTGAATATGAAACAAGTGGTTCGAAAAGATTGCTTTGTGATATTGAAGCACCACTTCCAAAATTCCACAAATAAGTACCTTCGGTTAAAGTAGTGTTTAAAAGAAAAAGAGGTTCGTTAACCAAAGGAGAAAAATTTACACTAGACCAATAGACATTCGGATTTTCAACGACCAAAGGTTGAGTTGGGTAATTTGTAACGCAACCCAATTCAGAAACACCTTTAATGTAAGCAACGGTATTTTCATTGATTGAAGGAATGTTGAAATTAAGGTTTTGACTATTGCCCAATTGAGATGTTCCTTGTTGCACATTTCCGACATACAAACTGTAGGTTACGGCATTTTGTGAATTGTATACAATGAGGTTTGCAAGGCTATTCGGACAAATGGTATCTTGTTCAAATAAGGTGATGGTTGATGCAATAGGATTTTGCATAGTAATCATTCCGCACCAACTATGAACAGTAGGAGCGCAGCTAGAAAGATTTAAAGTAGCTGTTATACAATACTCTGTTGATGTTTGAAGCGTTCCCGTTTGGAAATTCAAAGTGGTGTTGTTTCCCGAGATAGGAGATCCAATTGGTATAGAGTTTTTGTATAGTTGATATGAAATCGATTGACTTGAGTTCAGTACTGAAATTGTGGTCGATCCATTTAAACAGATTTGCGGTGAGGAAACATTTACATTCAAATTAAATTCATTTCCTTGATTAACATAAATAGTTTTGGATATGCTATCGGAGCTTATTCCGTCGCTGACAACTAATGTCACTTCATGCGATTGATTGGGTATATTGGCCAAATAACTCAGATTGTAATCTTGACTAATTGGGTTACCATCTAATAACCAGGTTGATGATAAATTAGGATCTGAGAGATTTGTGAAAGTAGTCAACTGGTTGTAACACAAAACATTTGAATTTAAAGTGAAATTGGCAATTGGGTGGAAATATGAATTGGGGTTAATTTGAACGATTTCCCCAGTGTAACCAGAGACATAGATTTGATTCCAGGGAGCAATAGTTAGGCTAGCAGGTTCGAATCCGAGATTCAATGTACTCCAATATTGTCCGCTTGTTGTGGTATGATAAAATAGCCCATTATTCCCTATGAAGAATCCCTCTGTGTCAGTTAATAAGGCTAATTCAGGTATAGCAACACTGCCTTGAAAATTTAAATAACTATCATTCCAAACATTTCCTCCGTCTGTTGTTTTCGAAAGGATATGATCATCGCCGATTGCATAGCCGATAGAATTATTTAATAACTCCGCACTATTGCAATAGTTCGAACTCGTTGAAGTAACGCTCCAATTTAACCCTGAATTGCTGGATTTCATCTTTATTCCATCACCAACGATGACTCCTTCGTTTAAAGAATTAAAGACAACGTCTCTCAATTCATTAGAAGTTCCAGAATTTATAGCTGTCCATGAAATTCCGCCATTAACCGTTCTTAAAATTCTTCCGTTCGTACCAACACTTATACCGATTAAATTGGAAATAAAGTGAACGTTATTTATAATATTGGGCCAAGTTCCAGTAGAGCTTTGATAACTAATTGTCCAGTTTAATCCTCCATTAGTTGTTTTTAATATTACTGCATTTTGTCCAAATGCATATGTACCTACTGCAATAAAAACGCTGGATGAGAAAAAATGAAAATCATAAATTGCAGCGAGAGGAATTTCATTATTCTGCAGATCAACAATAGGGTGAATATCGAATGTACTCCCAAAGTTATCAGAGCGCAAAATATTCCCTGAATTTGCAGCCACGATTAATCCGTTCGGATATGTCCTAACCACAGAGATTTGATTCGATACATTCGTTATTAGCGGAGTCACTTGAGCGAACAGACCGTTCATTGAAAAAATAAAAACAAAAAACAACTTGAACTTTACGGCTGATTTCATCACTTAAATGATTTATATATAAAAGGTTCTAATGCAATAGTTTATTTGCTCAAAAATAAGTCGAAGAATTAGTTTTTCCTATCAAAGTTATTCTTCGTTTCTTTGCACCCGTGTCGAAACCGCTACTTATAATTCCCCCGCTAACACAGCTGAATACCCCGTATCCTGCTACCGCTTATTTAACCGGATTTTTGAAGCAACAAGGTTTTGATTCAAGACAAAAAGACTTGGGATTAGATATGGTGTTGGAAGTGTTTTCTAGAAAGGGATTCGAACAATTATTCGATGCCATTGAATCTTCCAACTTCAACCTAACCCATCAACTCGATGCGTTGGTGAAGAATCGCAAGGCCTACGAAAACACCGTAGATGCAGTGATTTCCTTCCTTCAAAATAAAAAATACACACTCGGATACCGCATAGCAGCGGGTGCCTATTTGCCCGAAGGGTCTCGATTTCAACAAATAAAAGACCTCGAATGGTTCTTCGGAAACATTGGGGTGCAAGACAAAGCGCGATACAAGTGCACCATGTACTTGGAAGATATCTCAGATCTCATTCAAGCAACCGTGGGTCCGCATTTCGGTTTTTCGAAATACGCAGAACGCATCTCACGAACAGCCGTTTCCTTCAGTCCAATTCTTGAAGAATTGAACAAGCCCAATAATTACCTCGACGATATTTTGGTGGAAAGGGTAAAGACGTACTTCCAAGAAGAAGTGCCTTCCATGGTGGGGTTCACTGTTCCTTTTGGTGGAAATTTATACGGCGCTTTCAAAGCGGGACAATGGATTAAGACGAATCATCCGGAAGTGAAAATCGCAATGGGTGGGGGATATCCGAATACCGAACTGCGCGAACTCTCCGATCCGCGCGTTTTCGACTTCGTCGATTACATTACCCTCGACGATGGGGAAGGGCCGTTTCTAGCGCTATTGAAGCATCTTGAAGATGCAGAAGTTCATTCGGAACTGAAAAGAACGTTCCGTAGAAATTCAAACAACGAAGTTGAATTCATAGACAACAAACTAGGTGGAGATTTCCTCCACGCTCAAAAGCCAGCACCGAGTTACACCGGTCTTCGTTTCAATGAATACCTCTCGGTAATAGACATGCCCAACCCCATGCACCGCTTGTGGAACGACGGGCGTTGGAACAAAATGACAGTGGCTCACGGATGTTATTGGAAGAAATGCAGTTTTTGCGACATTACCCTCGATTACATTGGAAGATATGACCAAGCCAGCGCAACGCATTTAGTAGATCAAATGGAAGCGCTCATTGCGGAAACCGGTGAAACCGGATTTCACTTCGTAGATGAAGCAGCGCCTCCAGCAGCTCTGCGCGATTTAGCCATTGAAATTCTTCGTAGAGGCTTGCAAGTGTCTTGGTGGACCAACATACGTTTTGAAAAAACATTCTCTCCCGATCTCTGTAAAATTCTAGCAGCCTCCGGATGCATTGCCGTAACAGGCGGTTTAGAAGTGGCGAGTCCAAGAATTTTAGAGTTGATCGACAAAGGAATTTCCATAGATCAAGTAGCCAAGGTCTGCAAAGGTTTCCGCGACGCGGGAATTTTAGTCCATGCCTACTTAATGTTCGGTTTCCCTACGCAAACCGAACAAGAAACCATCGATTCGCTGGAGGTAGTTCGACAATTATTCGAAAACCAATTGCTGCATTCGGGACATTGGCACCAGTTCGCCATGACCGTTCACAGCCCCGTTGGAAAAGACCCCGAGAAATACGGAGTGATTCGAACAGGCCCAGTTTTCGAAGGCTTCGCAAACAACGACTTGTTCCATGAAGATCCGAAAGGAGCCAATCACGAACAATATTCAGAAGGATTGAAGAAGGCCTTGTACAACTACATGCACGGCATTGGCTTCGAATTTCCGTTGAAGAAATTCTTCAGATTTCCTATCGTCAATCCATTGGTTCCAAGAACAATGATTGAAAAAGCCGTGAAGAAACTTCCAGAGGATGAAGTAGAATTGAAAGGCATGGTGCTCTTCCTTCATCAAACTTCACTGAAGCCTTTGAAGAAAAACGGTCCGAACAAAGAAGTG
>JBIKRF010000092.1:0-9330 GCA_044349305.1 Flavobacteriales bacterium | reverse complement strand
CCACAAAAATGACCAATGAACTATATGCCGAGGCGTTTGCAAAGGCATACGGAATGACAATTGTCGGACTGCGATACTTTAACGTGTTTGGTCCGAAGCAAGATCCGAACGGCGCTTATGCGGCTGTTGTCCCACTGTTCATTAAAGCAGGACTAACCAACACCCCTCCAACCATTAACGGAGATGGAACCATTACGCGTGATTTTACCCCAATAGAAAATGTAGTCCAGATCAATACAAAGGCACTTTTGTCAGAAAATCTAGAGCCTGCAAAGCATTATGTCTTCAATGTGGCTTGCGGACAAACGACAGACTTGAACACGCTGTGGGAATTAGTTAAAACTGCTACCAACGCAAACATTAACCCGCACCATGGCCCAAACAGGCCGGGTGATATTTTCTTCAGTTTAGCCGATGTTTCATATGCAATGTCGCATTTGAATTACGTGCCGAACCCCGATTTGAAGTCGGCCATTGAACATGCTGTAATTGATTACAAATTGCGTTATGGGTTTTAATTGCTATTTTCCCGAGAGAATAATTTTTTGTTTTAATTATTCATTGTTTCTTTGAGTGTCAATCGTTTAATAAATAGATAATGAATTCGAAAATTTGGCTTTCTTCCCCGCACATGGGTGGAGAAGAGATTAAATATATTGAAGAAGCATTTAGAGAGAATTGGATAGCTCCATTGGGCCCTAACGTAAACGGGTTTGAAGAAGATCTAAAATCATTTTTAAATGTAAATGCTGCCGCTGCGCTAAGTTCAGGAACGGGTGCATTGCATTTAGGCCTCGTACAGTTGGGGGTTTCAGCGGGAGATTATGTGTTTTGTCAAACCATGACTTTCTCAGCTTCAGCCAATCCGATTAAGTATTTGGGAGCGCATCCTGTATTTATAGACTCTGAAGAAGAGACTTGGAATATATGTCCAATTGCTTTGGAATCGGCAATACTAGATTTGTTAAACAAAGGAATCACAAAGGAAAAGCTAAAGGCCATTATACCTGTTCATTTATACGGAATGCCCGCAAAGATGACAGAGCTTATTGCATTATCTGTGAAATATGGCATTCCCATTTTGGAAGATGCCGCAGAGGCGATAGGGAGCACAATCAACGGCAAAAAGTGCGGCACTTTCGGAGATTTCGGTGTGCTCAGTTTTAACGGGAACAAATTAATAACTACCAGCGGGGGTGGTGCCCTAGTCGGTAACGATGTGGAAAGAATTAATCACACCCGTTTCTTGGCCACTCAAGCAAAAGACGATGCTCCCCACTACGAGCACTCACATATTGGTTATAACTATAGAATGAGCAATGTGGTTGCAGGCATAGGCCGAGGGCAAATGAAAGTCTTAGAAGATCGGATAAGGCAAAGACGCGAAAACTTTAACAATTACTACAGACGCTACAAAGATGTTAAAGGCGTTGTTTTTCAACCCGAAAAATACGGCGGTTTTTCCAACCGTTGGCTGACTTGTTTAACTATTGATCCCAAAATAACAGGATATACGCGTGAAGATGTTCGATTAGCATTAGATTTTGAGAATATAGAATCACGTCCTCTTTGGAAACCGATGCATTTGCAGCCGATTTTTCAAAATGAATTGTATTACGGGACTAATGTTTCATCAGAATTGTTTGAAAACGGATTGTGCTTACCCAGTGGTTCAAATCTGAGTAAAGAAGATTTTGAAAGGATATTTGAAGTTCTAGATAAGATATTCTGTTGAAAGTTTACTTACCCATTATATTGACCAAGGAATCCCTTAATGCCTGAGTAAAAACGCGAGCCCCTAAAGGATTCAAGTGATTTGAATCTGCAAAATAATTAGGGAATTCATTGAACATTGTGCCCATATCCAATAAGGAGTATGGGCTTTTTAATTTACAGAAAAGTTCCTCATTCAAATTTTCTCCTTTATATGTAGGTATATTTAGAAGAACAATTGGAATATTGTGCGACGAGCAGGTTTCAATAATCTGGTTTAAGTATCTTATTTGAATATTAGAGTAGTTTGGAACTTGTTGAGGTAAAACAGTACTAACTGTTTGAATATTTAAAGTTTTTTCATTGGGTGTATATCCGCCTAAAAATGGGGGTTTTCCGAGGAGAATTTTTCTTTCCAAAAGATTAATTGACCCCATAGGAATTTGACCGAATAGTGAAGTGTAAACAGTATAATTAAATCCCGCGTATTCAGCAAATTCCAGAAAATCGTTTTGGCTTATCATTCCGAAGTATGAAGACGTTTTCGAAACAAGGTTGTCTTTATTTGTAACCCATAAACTATCAATTTTTGAATTTACATTGTGCGAACCTAGAGTAAGAATAACACAATTTATTTTTTTTCTATTGTCTAATAGAAATTTGAGTTTTTGCAGACAGAAAAAATAATTTTCTCCCGATGCGGCGAAATTAAAGCTGTGCTTGTCAAGATACTCTGGATTTATTCCGTTTTGTGCATGAGAATCACCAAGAATTAATAAGTCTATATCATTTGGACTCGATTCAAGCGATGTTTGGGTTATTTCCGCTTCCATCCAAGCAACTATTAACAATAAGGTGAAACTGCTGATAGCAATTAGGATGAGTATTTTGGATAAAAAGGATTTCATCAGAATGCGAAATAAATAAATTCAACACTTTCCCCTTTGTAGCCGATAGTAATTAAGATGAGTAATAAATAAAATGAATATCTTAAAAACGGAGATTTAATCTTATTCATGAAGAGCACATTGGAATTGGAATTTCTCGAGTACCATTCACAAACAAAGCAAAATGGAATGAATAAAATTAAGTGAGCCAATTTTAACAGCTCGATGTTTTCAGTCCAGAAATGTGGAGTAGCCAAAATGGTAGAACTAAATATCTTCTGAAGAATGGAAATTGCATCAGAAAAATTCACTACTCTGAAAAATAACCAGCCTAACATTACGAAGAGAAAAGTACCTAGAACTTGAATAATTTCATGAATACTTGGAAAATTTTTACCAGCTGCAATGATAGTTGAGCTTGGTTTTGTTTTTTTCTTATTCAGAAATAGTCCTGGAATAAAACCAAAAGCATGTATTGCACCCCATAGAATGAAATTCCAACTTGCGCCATGCCAAAAGCCACTTACTAAGAAAATTATAAAAGTATTAATTAGGGTTCTTGTTAGGCCTTTTTTTGAACCACCCAATGGAATGTATAGGTAGTCCCTAAACCACGAAGAAAGCGATATGTGCCATCTTTTCCAAAATTCAGCAAGACTTCTTGAAAAGTAAGGAAATCTGAAGTTTGTTAGCAGGTCAAACCCCAACAATTTTGCAGAGCCGGATGCAATATCTGAATACCCTGAAAAATCGGCATAGATTTGAATTGAGAAAAAGAAAATTCCAATGAACAATGAAGATCCTGAATGAATTTCAAAGTTGTTTAGAATATTATTGGCGAAAAATGCACAGTTGTCAGCTACAACGACTTTTTTAAACAACCCCCAAAGTATTAACCTCCCTCCCTCGACCGCTTTTGAATATTGAAAGAATCGCTTTTGCTGAATTTGGGGTAACAAATGGCTAGCTCTTTCAATAGGCCCAGCAACCAGTAATGGAAAAAAGCTAACAAACAAACCGTAATCAATGAAATTCGTAACGGGTTTACGTTCTCCTCTGTAAATGTCTATAACGTATGACATCCCGTGGAAGGTGTAAAATGAAATTCCAACAGGTAATGCAATATTTAAAATAGAAATAGAAACTGAGAGACCAAGGTTTTCTAGCAAGTTTTGAAATTCTAAGGCAAAGAAGTTATAGTATTTAAACAAGCACAATATGCCTAAGTTGTTAATTATACTTAGCCAAAGGAAAAATTTTGACTTTCTTTTATTGGCAGAACTTACTCCAAAACCATAGAAATAGTCTATTAAAGTGCTTAAAATAAGTAGACCCGCGAAATTGACACTCCAAAATCCATAAAAGAAGTAACTCGAAACCAATAAAAACGAGTTTTGTAAAAGTGTGGACTTGTACAAAACTCCCCAGTAGATAGCAAATACCAAAGGGAAGAATAATAAATATTCAAAGGAGTTGAAAATCATGTTATACCTTGCTAATATAGACAAGAATCTTTTTTATAATTTATCTTTGACGCTACAATGGCGATAATTCTCATAACAGGCGGAGCAGGGTTTATAGGCTCTCATGTTGTTCGACACTTTTTACGAACGCACCAGACTCTGCATGTCGTGAATCTCGATAAACTCACCTACGCAGGAAACCTCGAGAATTTGCGCGATGTTGAACATCTTCCGAATTACACGTTCGAGAAAGGAGATATTGCAGATGCAACTTTTGTACAATCGCTTTTCGAGAAATACAATTTTTCAGGGGTCATTCACTTGGCCGCCGAGTCGCACGTAGACCGCAGCATATCGAATCCCATGGAGTTCGTTCAAACAAATGTGGTGGGAACGGTTACCTTGTTGAACGCTGCTGTTGCACATTGGAAAAACAACTTCGATGGAAAGCGTTTTTATCACGTTTCTACCGATGAGGTATACGGAGAGTTGCACAACCCCGAAGAGTTCTTCACCGAACAGACCCCCTACGATCCGCGTTCGCCGTATTCCGCTTCCAAAGCAGCATCCGATCATTTCGTACGTGCCTACGGAAATACTTTCGGGCTCCCAATTGTCATTAGCAACTGCTCAAACAATTACGGTCCGAATCACTTCCCTGAAAAATTAATTCCCCTCATCATTCACAACATCATTCACCAAAAACCGCTTCCAGTTTATGGAAAAGGCGAGAATGTGCGCGACTGGTTGTACGTGGAAGATCATGCTCGTGCAATTGACGATGTGTTTCACAAAGGAAAAATTGGAGAAACCTACAACATTGGTGGATTCAATGAATGGAAGAACATAGATGTGGTGAAGTTGCTTTGCAACATCCTCGATCGAAAATTAAATCGCACCGAAGGTGAGTCTGAGAAACTGATTCAGTTTGTCACCGACCGTGCTGGACACGACTTACGATACGCCATAGATTCAACCAAGATTACGAATGAATTGGGCTGGAAACCTTCGCTTCAATTTGAAGAAGGATTGGAAAAAACAGTCGATTGGTATTTGAACAATTCCGAATGGATGAACAACGTTACTTCCGGCAACTATCAGAATTATTACAACAGCATGTACGCGAACAGATAAGCTTATGAAAGGAATTATTCTCGCCGGCGGTTCCGGTACGCGTCTTCATCCGCTTACACTGGCTGTAAGCAAACAGCTCATGCCGGTATACGACAAGCCTATGATTTATTATCCGCTTTCGGTTCTCATGCTAGCGGGTATTCGTGAGATATTGATCATTTCTACTCCGCATGATTTGCCTGGATTCAGAAAATTATTAGGCGACGGTTCGCAATTGGGATGCAACTTCGAATACGCCGAACAGCCCGAGCCGAATGGATTGGCTCAGGCGTTTGTGATAGGTGAGGAATTTATTGGAAAAGACAAAGTAGCACTGATATTAGGCGATAATATTTTCTACGCAAGCGGTTTAAGTCAACTGCTTCAGGCAAGCACACAAGTTGAAGGAGGAAAGGTATTTGCTTATCACGTGAACGATCCAGAGCGCTACGGTGTTGTGGAATTTGATTCAGAAGGAAAAGTTATTTCCATTGAGGAAAAACCGACACAACCAAAAAGCAGCTACGCTGTTCCTGGATTGTATTTCTACGACAACTCAGTGGTTGAAATTGCCAAGAACCTCAAGCCTTCTGCGCGCGGAGAATACGAGATCACCGATGTTAATCAAGAATATTTAAAACGCGGGCAACTCACTGTAAGTGTTTTCAATCGCGGTACTGCTTGGTTAGATACAGGAACTTTTGCATCATTGATGCAAGCCGGACAATTCGTTCAAGTCATGGAAGAACGTCAAGGACAGAAGATTTCATGCATTGAAGAAATTGCTTATCGCATGGGTTACATCACTAAAGAGGAGTTGGTGGCATTGGCGCAACCGTTGGTGAAGAGTGGGTACGGAAGCTATCTTCTTGGACTGTTAAAATAAATACCTTCGTTGTAAGTTAAATCAACTTCAACTTACATTTCGAAGAAATATTTACGCATCACCTTACGGTGATGAGAAGTAATTATCTTTTCAGATAAACCAGATAGCGTTTTATCATTACTAAGAAGTAATTATTCACTTTGCCATATCTCGATTCAAGAAATTGTTTTGAAGGGAAAAGGCGACCAAGGGCAACAATAGTTTTTTGAAGAAGTGAGAGGTGTTCAGTTTCAAAAAAGAGTAGTTTGTAAAGACTGAGATTGCTGACAGTAATGCCCGAATTTATGAAGTTGTTTTGGTAATTTAGAATCAACCTTTGAAGGCATTTAGATTCTGATTCCAAATACTCTTCTGGCACGATGGATTTTTCAGAAACTATTTCAACAAGTTTCACAATCCCCAATAATTCGTCCCAACATTTATATCGTTCCGAGTATTTTTTAATTTCCTCCCAATCTATTTTTTCCCTTTCAAGAAACAGATAGATATCTGTTAACCAAATTAGCTTATTGGTATTTCCATCGAGATGCTTGTACAAGTGATAACATAAATGAATGAACTCTAAATTCGGATTTAAAACAAATTCAAATGAGTGCTCCTTTTTTGTCGCAGAACCCCAATAATCAGCAATGTTCAATGAGATTGTCCCAGCTCGATTAAGTAAAATGTGAAAGTCTATGCTCACCTTGTTTTTGAAATACTGGTAAGGACTTGGGTTTTTCGTCAACACGCTAATTCGTACATATTCATTCACTATGTATTCTCTATACCCATTGGTCTTCATCAGGTTTCTCACAGCCTGAATATCTCTCTTACGAAAAAGCAAATCAACATCGCTCGTGTTTCGCAGCCCAGCATCTTTGTAATAGGTTCCAATTAACCGAACACCTTTCAGTGGGACGTAAGGTATTTCCGCTTTATTTAAAATGTCCTTTAATCGGTCATACTCTTCTAGAATAAGAATATTCTGAGCAAGTATTTTCGTGTAAACGCGTTTTAAAAAGGAAGCAGCTTCCTTGGGGATATCATACTTCCCTGAAGTAACAAGACTTCTATAACATAGCGGTCCAAGGCTGGTTTGAAGCGCAAGTTTCTGAAACAATTGCCAATCCTTTACTTCGTTGATTAGAAGTTTTATTTCTTCATGTTCATCTTCGGTAATACAAGGCCTAGAGCTTTTGATTAAAAGCCTAGCTTCAGGAGAAAGGTCCTTCCAAAAATTCAACGCCACATGGTTTGTCATTTTGTTATTGACCTAATAGCTCACTTTTAATCACCTCAATCTTCTGCATTAACTCTACCTGCGCATTAGCAATCTCTGCAGCTGAAGATACTTCCTTCCTCAAAGAAAAATAAAACTTAATTTTCGGCTCTGTTCCGCTCGGGCGAGCGCTGATCTTGCTGCCGTCGGTGAGGATGAATTGCAAGACGTCTGAGCTGGGGTAGGGAAGGGTGGTGACTTCACCCGAGATCATGTTTTTACACGAGCCTGCTTTCACGTCGTGAAGCTCGGCAAGCGCTATGCCGCCAAGGGTTTGAGGAGGTTGGTTGCGTAAGCGCGACATCATGCTCTGAATCTGCGCAACACCGTCTATTCCCTTCAGCGTAATACTCACCAACTCTTCCTGGAACACGCCATGTTGTAAGTAAAGGTCTTTCAACATGCCCCACATCGTCGTTCCTTTACTCTTTGCATAAGCCGCAATCTCAGCAAACTGAACCGCCGATAACGCAGCGTCTTTGTCGCGAACAAAATCACTCACCAAATAGCCGTAACTCTCTTCTCCACCGGCTACGAAATTCTCTTTCCCTTCTTTCTCTTTAATTAATCCCGCAATAAACTTAAATCCTGTAAGCGTGTCGTAACAAGGCACATTGAAAGACTGCGCAATGCGTGCAATCAATTCGGTAGTCACAATGGTCTTTCCAATAAACGGATGCTCAGGTAATTTTCCTTTTTCCTTTCCAACCAACAAACGGTAATACACCAACAAGCTTCCTGCCTGATTTCCATTTATCAATACCAATTCATTCTGATCGTTTCTCACCGCCAATCCCACACGATCGGTATCGGGGTCAGTACCCAAAACCAATTCAGCATTCACCTTCTCTCCCAACTCCAACGCCATCTCCATAGCAGACTTCTCCTCCGGATTCGGCGACTCCACCGTCGGGAAATTCCCATCCGGCACCGCCTGCTCTTCCACCACACTCACATTCGAAAATCCCAACGCCGCCAACGTCTTCGGCACCAACGTTATCCCCGATCCGTGTATAGAAGTGTACACAATAGAGATATCACTCTCACTCTTCACAGCCTCTTCCGACAATGTTAACCCACGAACGAGTTCCAAATATTTTTCTTCAACATAAAGTGGCACTTCCAAAACCTCTCCTTTCTTTCCGAAGGAATCTTGTGAAACATCTTTCGAAGAATCTTGCATCGCATCTTGCGTAGCACAGGCATCTTTCGAAGAATCTTTGCCAGTCATGGCAATCTTCACTTCCGTGATTATCCCCGAGTCATTCGGCGGCAAAATCTGCCCCCCATCGCTCCAATACACTTTGTATCCGTTGTACTCTTTCGGATTGTGCGAAGCGGTGATAACGATACCTGCGGTACACTTCAATTCACGAACGGTGAACGACAACAACGGGGTTGGACGCAATTCAGAATACAGATAAACCCGAATACCATTTTCAGCTAAAATATCTGCCGCAATCTGCGCGAAGTAACTCGAGTTATTTCGTGAATCATATGCTATCGCCACCGAACCCTCTCCACCTACTTGCGCATGGTGTTTCAAAATATAATTCGCCAAACCTTGCGTCGCCATTCCCACGGTATACTTGTTCATGCGCATACTTCCCACACCCATCACTCCGCGCAATCCACCCGTCCCAAATTCCAAATCGGAATAAAATGAATCAATAAACAACTTCTCATCTTCCCGCTCCATACGTTCAATCTCTTCACGCGTCTCTGCGTCTAAATCATAAGTCTTCCACAAGCGTGCTTTTTCTTTGGCGGATTCTAAGGGAGTCATTTCTTATTTGTTTGAAACAAAGATAATCACACAACACGTTGTGATGACCGCGGAGCGGATGACCCTTCGGGATGACACATTTCATGTGATGACAATCTGCGATTGATGACGAACAAGTTCGATGACCGCTTCGCGGAGCGTCATCAGGAAGTGTCATCCACGAAGTGGTCATCACAACTTGTTGTGTCATCCGGAACGGTCATCCACGAAGTGGTCATCAC
>JBIKRF010000165.1:0-3084 GCA_044349305.1 Flavobacteriales bacterium | reverse complement strand
AAGAATTTCTGGGACTATCAGTTGTACATCATTCTTTTTCCGAAATTGATTGCGGGTCCCATTATTCGGTATCACGACATTGCCGATCAGATTACCGATCGCTCGGCACGAGACAACAGTACCGAACGTTTGTTCGGTTTTTATCGGTTTTGCATTGGACTTGGAAAGAAGGTGCTCATTGCGAACACGTTCGCTGCTTTTGCTGACAGCGTGTATGGTAATGCTGAAACAGGTCTCGATGCCCTAGACCCTTATACCCTAGCTGCAGGAACCGCTTGGCTGGCGGCGATTTCCTACACCCTTCAGATTTATTTCGACTTCAGCGGATACTCAGACATGGCCATTGGTATTGGAAGAATGATCGGTTTCAAATTCCCCGAGAACTTCAACAATCCTTATATCTCGCAAAGCATCACAGAGTTTTGGCGTCGTTGGCACATGACCTTGGGCAGCTGGATGCGCAATTACTTGTACATTCCATTGGGAGGAAACAAGGTGAGTAAAGGACGGTTGTATTTCAATCTTTGGCTGGTGTTTTTACTTTCCGGATTGTGGCACGGGGCTTCATGGAATTACATCATCTGGGGCGCATGGCACGGGTTGTTCCTGGTTCTTGAGCGAGCATTTTTGATTAAGGCAATGAGTTCTATCGGCAGAATTACACGTGTTGCATTTACGTTCGTAGTGGTCGTTATTGGATGGATATTTTTCCGTGTGGAAGATCTTACTTCGGCTTGGGGTTATACCCTTGCCTTGTTGGGTGGCAATGAACGAAGTGTGAGTATTCCCATTGACATTGAATGGATGGTTCTAGGAACATTGGCTTTTGCATTTTCCTTTTTTCTACTCATACCAAGAACACAAAAAATTCAAGATGCTTTTTTCGGAGCGCGAGACATTGGAAACATTGCCCATGTGTTTATGACGTTAGTAGCCGCCATACTTTTCATCTTGTCATTGACATACATTACCGCGAGTGGTTTTAATCCGTTTATTTATTTTCGATTCTAATGAAGAGTAATAAACTGCATACCTTTTTGTTCGCCTTGGTCTTAGCGGCAATGTTTATTCCTTTGTGGCAAATGGTCAGACCCTTTGTTGAGGAGGGCCCTCTTTTTGGTGCAATTACGCCTGCTGCTCCTGACTCACTTTCGATTAAATCCTGGCTCAAAGGAACCTACCAGGAAAATACAAATAAATACATTAACGAACAATTCGGATTTCGCAACACTGCTGTTCGTTTTCACAATCAAATTGCGTATGAACTTTTCCGGAAAGCAAAGGCCAACGGAGTTATTATTGGGAAGGAAGATTATTTGTACGAGATCAAATACATCAACGCCTTTCGCGGCGCTGAAGAGGTAAGTGCAGCCAAAGTAGATTCGAACCTCGTTATGCTTAAAGCCCTTCAAACGAAATTGAAAGAAAAAGGAGTTGAATTGGTGGTGGTCATGAATCCTGGAAAAGCATCTTTTTATCCGGAATTCATTCCCGATGAATTCCCCATTCTTTCCAACCGAAGTTATTATTCTGAATACCAGAAAGGGTTGGAGAGACAGGGTATTCAGCACATAGACTTTGGGAAGTGGTTTCGAGAAATGAAAGGAAAAACACTAGCGCCTCTCTTTCCAAAAACCGGAATTCATTGGAGTCAGTATGGTGCAACGCTAGCAGCAGATTCGTTGGTGAATTACTGCAAGAAATTGTTGGGGAAGAATATGAATGAATTTAGTTGGAATAAATCAGATTTACCTCTTTCAATGACCATGGAAAGTGTTGACGATGACATTGGAATGGGTATGAACCTACTCATTCCCATTCAACAGATACCGATGGCTTATCCGCGTGTTGGAGTGAATCTGAAGTACAGCGTGGACATCGGTAACACGGGCATTCAACCGAAAGTAATTGTTATTTCAGACAGTTACTTTTTCAACTTGATGCAATTGCCATGGGCGCCGGATATTTTCCAATCGTTGAATTTTTATTTCTACAATGAACAATTGCATGAACGCCCCGAAGGAACAATGACATATTTCGTCCCTCTTTCCCAAATGAAAGACATTGAAAAATCGAATGTCGTTTTTATTATGGCTACAGAGTGTAACATGGATAAAATCGGATGGGGATTTATTTCGAACGCCTATGATTATTTCGTTTTAGGAAAGAATATCGATTCGCTTTCGCTGCACGTTGAAAAGTTTAAGAAGATTATTCAAGCCGATGAAAATTGGTTGAAGAGTGTGCAGAAAAAGGCAAATGAGCAAGGGGTTTCATTGGATACCATGATTGTACGTGATGCGCGATACATGGCCGAAATGGAATATTCGAGTGGAAATTAGAATTTGCCTTTCGACTGTTGTATTTTTGCCTTGCACATGAAACTAGTAATTATTCCTACATACAACGAGCGCGAGAACATTGATGAGATGATTCATGCTGTGCTCGATCAGCCAGAAGGTTTTCATTTGCTTATTGTAGACGACGGTTCTCCTGATGGAACGGCATCTATGGTAAAAGATAAACAAGCGGAATTTGCAGGAAGATTGCACATACTTGAACGAAGCGGTAAGCTCGGTCTAGGAACAGCGTATATAGCGGGATTCAAATGGGGACTAGCCAATAATTACGAATACATTTTCGAAATGGATTGCGATTTTTCGCACAATCCGAAAGACCTTTCTCGTCTACTCGAGGCGTGTGAAAAAAATCATGGAGTAGCCGTGGGTTCACGCTATGTGAAAGGAGGCGGAACGGTCGATTGGCCTTGGCATCGAAGAGTTATTAGTAAAGGTGGAAGTATTTACGTTAACCTAATTTTAGGACTGGGTGTTAAAGACAGTACAGGCGGTTTCGTCTGTTACCACCGCGATGTTCTTTCGAAAATGAATCTCGATACCATTCAGTTTATCGGGTATGCTTTTCAAATTGAAATGAAGTACAAGGCGAAGCGCCTCGGGTTTAAAATTACTGAAGTTCCTATTCTATTTGCCGATCGCGTGAAGGGAACGAGCAAGATGAGTCTGAATATTTTTCACGAAGCATTCTTTGGCGTATTGAAAATGCGCTTCCAAAAATTATAAT
>JBIKRF010000160.1:0-3357 GCA_044349305.1 Flavobacteriales bacterium | reverse complement strand
ATAGCTGGCTCTAGTGCTGGAGGGTATATTGCTTTGCATATGGCTTATTTAGACGATATGGCTGAACTTCCTGCATTTGTAAACACGAGCAACCCTGGTTTATCCGGAGAGTTAGAAGGTAATAGTGGAAATCCAGGGTACCCCTCAGATGTTAAAGCCATCGTGAACATTTGCGGAGCCATTGGAGATACCGCATGGATACACTCCGGTGATGAGCCCGCACTTCTTTTTCACGGCACGAATGATCAAACTGTTCCGTATGGTTCCGCAATGCAGTATGCGTTTGGAATTTCTCCAGTTGTAGAAGTAGACGGCAGTTCAAGTATCAACGAGAAAATGAATCAAGTAGGTCTGGAACATTGCTTTGAAATTTATGAAGAACAAGACCACGTTCCGCACATGACGAACACCTTCTATTTAGATACGACCATGAGCATTATGTCAAATTTCCTTGCGCATCACATTTGCTCAATTCCATTAGACTGCAATTATAGAACAATATCTGTTGGCACTGAAGAGTTAAGTATGGAAGAAGAAGATAACTTAATTGTATATCCTAATCCAGCGAATGCAACGATACTCGTTGCAAGTAGCGACATAAAACTAATTGAAGTTTACAATATGACTGGCGAATTGGTGTCTACTGAATTCAATACTAATGGAATAAATGTTTCAAACCTTCCGAATGGATTGTATGTTTTCCGCCTCACCACTTCAAAAGGAAAAACGAATAAAACTGTAATTATTCAACACTAACATGAAACGCTTTTTCCGACTCTCCTATTTGCTTCTCGCCCTGCTAGGTGCGGCAACTGTAACCACACAAACCTCGTGTTCTAGTTCGCAGAAGGGGTTCAATTATTCTTCGCACAACAAGCGGAATAAAAAGAACCAACGCTTTGTGAACTCGCGTGTTAAGAAAACGGGTGGTGATCACACCAAAGTAAAATGCAAACCACACTGAGATAATAAAAAAGCCCCTCGGGGCTTTTTTTTCTATGCATCCAATTCACTTGTGAAATGGAAACTCAATTCCGGATAGTTTTGCTTTTCCATGTCAAGCATAAACTGACTTGGTGCTAAGAACACATCGCGATCTTCTTTGTCTTTCACAATGTTGTTTCCTTTAATGCGTAAAAACTCTGCAAGCTTTGCTGGGTCGGTAGTCGTAATCCAACAAGCTTTGTAGTATGATTTCGGTTCGAAAATACATTTCGCTCCGTATTCATTTTCCAAACGGTATTTAATGACTTCAAATTGAAGTTCACCCACTGTTCCAACTATCTTACGAGAACCTGGTTCTTGGAAGAATACTTGCGCAACACCTTCTTCCGTAAGTTGACGAATTCCTTTGTCCAATTGTTTCGTCTTCATTGGATCGCGATTCACCAACTCTTTGAAGATCTCTGGAGAGAAACTCGGAATACCTTTGAACATCATGTTCTCGCCTTCGGTAAGTGTATCTCCTATCTTGAAGTTTCCTGTGTCATATAATCCTACCACATCACCCGGGTATGCTTCGTCAATGGTCGACTTTGCCTGAGCCATGAACGTAACCGGATTCGGATACTTGAACTCTTTCGCTAAACGAACATGCTTGTAGAATTTGTTGCGTTCAAACTTTCCACTGCACACGCGCAAGAACGCAATACGGTCGCGGTGACGTGGATCAATGTTCGCGTGTATCTTGAAAACGAAACCACTGAACTTCGGCTCTGCCGGATCAACCTCGCGTGTCTCTGTCTCGCGTGAACGAGGCGTTGGAGCAATCTCAATGAATTTCTCTAACAACTCACGCACTCCAAAATTATTCATGGCCGAACCGAAAAACACAGGAGCCAATTGTCCTGCCTTGTATGCTTCCACATCGAACGGATCATATACACTGCTAATGAGCTCTACGTCGTGACGCAATTCATTCGCATATTGACCCGCCAACTCATCGAGAATCGGATCGTTTAAATCTTCAATGTGAACGATGTTTTCTTCCACCTTCGTTTTGTTGGAAGCGAAAAGATTAATGCTCTTGTCGTAAAGCTTGTAAACTCCTTTGAAACTGAATCCCTTTGATATTGGCCAAGACAAAGGTTGAACTTTAATTGAAAGCTTCGATTCTAACTCATCGAGAATATCGAAACCATCGCGTCCTTCCAAATCCATCTTGTTCACGAAAACAATTACCGGTGTATCACGCATGCGACAGACTTCCATCAACCGCTCGGTCTGTGTTTCAACACCCTTCACGCTATCAACGACTAGAATTACACTGTCTACTGCTGTGAGCGTGCGGTACGTATCTTCAGCGAAATCTTTGTGACCGGGAGTGTCAAGCAAATTAATCTGCTTGCCTTGGTATTCAAAGACCATAACCGACGTGGCCACAGAAATTCCTCTCTGTCTTTCTATTTCCATGAAATCGGAAGCTGCGGTCTTGGTAATCTTGTTGCTCTTAACAGCGCCCGCTGTTTGAATAGCCCCACCAAAAAGCAAAAGCTTTTCAGTTAAAGTTGTTTTACCCGCATCGGGGTGAGAGATAATTGCAAACGTTCTTCTTCTTCCTATTTCTTCTTGCGCACTGGCCATGTTCTTCCTTTGTTATTTCGCTGCCGACGGTTCAACGTAGGCCTTAATTTTAATGACTGTCTTTAAATCGGGTTCTGTGTTAGCCGTAATCGTAACTGACTTCTCCTGATCTTTTTCTTTCTTCGTACTATCAAATTTCACCTTAATTGCCGCAGATGCTCCAGGTTTAATCGGTTCCTTTGGCCATTCCGGAACGGTGCATCCGCATGAACCTTTGCAATCCTCAATAATCAAATCTTCTTTTCCCGTATTTGTGAACGCAAAATCATGTTCGCGCTTCTCCCCTTCTTTCAACCGACCGAAATCGTGCAACATCTTTTTGAATTTCATTTTCGTCTTTGGACGCAATTGAGATTCTTCTCCAGAACCTGGCTTAGGAACTTCCTTCGGAACTACTACCGGAGCGGGCTGACTAGTAATTACCTCTGCTGAATTTGTTGACGAAGTGGAACAACTTGCAAAAACAACAAGCGCACTTCCAAATAGAAAAGCTAGCTTTTTCATTCTCTTATTTTTTCGGTTTAGATTTCAACATTTTGTATTCATCAAAAGCCAATGGAATTTTTTCGAACTCACCGTTCACTAATATTTCCATTCCGCGTTTGTATGCTGGGTTTAATTCATTGATGATTTCATAGAACGATTCATTCTCGTATATACCTCTTCCAACTAAAGCCTTCATACGAATAAGAATAACTTGTTTCGAACGAGCAAACTCCTCTTCATTGAACTTCACTTCCTTCTTCTCAGCCGCTTGAATAAAATTCGAGATTT
>JBIKRF010000159.1:0-3364 GCA_044349305.1 Flavobacteriales bacterium | reverse complement strand
CCTTTGTCAGACACAAGCGTTGTAACAATATCTCCATCTTCATCTACTTGATAGAGTCCGTCTCTTTCAATGGCTTCAATACCTTCAGGAACCATATACGGTTTTGCCTTTTCCCATTCTTGTTCGAGAATTGGAATTTCATCAGACTCTATTGGCGCACCGCTATCTCCTTCTACACAACAAACTCCTTTGCACGCGGAAAGATCGCATACAAAATGCTCTTCGAATAAATCTTCGCTAACAAGCGTATTTTGAATAATGATCATGACTTGGATTTGCGCTCTTTCACATGATGTAAACGAACGTTCAACAATTCAACTGTTAACGCAAATGCAAATGCAACATAAGAGTACATCTTCACATTAACGTATTCAGGAATATGAATGAGATGAGCACTTTCGCATGCTTCTGCCACTAAGTTCAATCCAATAACAACTAAGAAAACCAACGCCAACATTTTTAATGTAGGATACTTTTCAATGAACGCGCTAACATACGGTGCGAATGCTAACATGACGAACATCGCAATGATTACAGCAACTACCATGATTGGAACATGCTCTACCAAACCTACGGCAGTAATGATTGAATCGAACGAGAAAACAATATCGATGATTGTAATTTGAATAATCGCTTGAAACAAATTGATTTTTCTAGACTTCTCTGACTCTTCGTTATCTGCAATTAAAAACTTATGTCGAATTTCATTCGAAGTCTTAATGATCAAGAACAAACCCCCAGCTAACAATACAATGCCCCTTCCTGATATCGGGAAACCACCAAGCGTGAAAATCGGCTCTTGCAAATGCGCCAAATAGGAGAGTGTAAACAACAGTCCAATTCGGAAAATAAGTGCGAAAGAAAGTCCCAATCTACGGGCTTTGGTTTGATCTGATTTCGATGATAAAAATCCGGTGACAATGGCAATGAAAATAATATTGTCTATACCCAAGACAATCTCCATAATTATCAGGGTTAACAAGTCTATCCAACCTTGCAGGGTCGTAAATGCCGAGAAAAATGCTTCCATACCACAAATGTAAGGTTTTGAATACGAAAAGCGCTGCTGATGAGCGCACGATATTCACTTTGAAATTTTAATACTTAGTGTTGAATTTGTAATTCGAATTGAAAAACCTCGGCCAATTCTTGAAGAAGAATTCGCTTCACCTCATCCATGTCCATTTCTCGACCCAATTCTTTCGATAAACTCGTTACCGTTTTATCGGTTATTCCGCAAGGTACGATGTAATTGAAATAATTCAAATCGGTATTCACATTGAAGGCAAAACCGTGCATGGTCAACCAACGGCTACACTTAACGCCGAGCGCAGCAATTTTTCGCGATTTCTTCGGATCATCTATATCTAGCCACACACCAGTAAGCCCATCAATTCTTCCACCCACAATTCCGTAATGCGCAATGGTTCGAATGATTGCCTCTTCGAGGTAGCGCATGTATTTGTGAATGTCGGTGAAGAAATGTTCGAGGTCTAAAAGCGGATAGCCCACTATTTGTCCTGGACCGTGATAAGTAATGTCTCCGCCTCGATTGATTGGATAATACGTTGCTCCAATTTCCTTGAGTTTCTCTTCCGAAACGAGCAAATGAAACGCGTCTCCGCTTTTTCCTAAAGTATATACATGAGGATGCTCAACGAAGAGAAGAACATCTTCTGTTCCCTCTCCGTCGGCTTTTCCTTCTGATCTGTTTTGAAGTTTCCGTTGAACGTTTCGTTCAAATAACTCTTCCTGAAAATCCCATGTTTCCTTGTACGGCGCATGGCCTAGGTCTCTGAAGGAAACAACGGGTTTACTCATATTTTCGAAAGCTCGTTTTTCAAGAAAATAATTGCTGGAATAGCTGTTGCATCTTCGTTGCGCAATTCAGCAAGATCAATGCTTAACCAGTCACCCAAGTGAATCAAGTAATATGCTCTTTCAAGTCTGCTTGAACCTTTCGCGTGAATTTCAATAATCGTATCACACTTTTCAGCCATCAATTTTTTACAGATGTCCATGCGAATTTGTGAACGTTGGTGATCATCTTCAGTGCGAAGCATCAAGACTGCAACACGGTTGTCTCCACCTGTCCAGCCCACCAATTCGTTATGGTTCATTTCAGGGAAAACGTGGTGCCAGCAAAGCATCTTCGAGTTCTCGTTGATTTGTTGTCTCCAACGAATAGCAACGCCTTCGTAGCTTGCTTCGCTATATAAAACTGGAATGCGAGAAACAATTTTCTCTGCGATTGATTTAGTCTCTGTGCGAATGTTCGCGATTTCAGCATGAATTAAATCGATTGAATTGCTGATTTCCGCTTCGAAATTTCCGTTGTAAATTCCGTAAGCCTTCAAGGTGAATAACACTTGAACCGAGCTATATCCGAACATGCTTCTTGGAGGTTTTCCACCAGGAATGATAATGCAGTTGTATCCGTCTGCTGAAGCTGCTGCAGCAATTCTACCACCGCTAGTGATGCAAGAAATAGTAGCACCTTTTGCTTTTGCTTCGTTGTATGCTGCAACAGTTTCTTCAGTCTCGCCGCTGTAGCTAGAAATAATAACCAATGTCTTAGGACCTACGAATGCAGGAAGAACGTAGTCGTTCGTGCAAAGAATAGGCAAGCAGCAATCGTCTGCTACCAATTGAGAAACAATCTTTCCGCCGATACCTGAACCTCCTAAACCAGAGATGACAATGTTTTCAAATTGTTTGCCGGTGTTCGTGAATGTTGCGCTTTGACCAATTGCCAAGGCTTCTTTCAAATGTGTTGGAAAAGCTTCTACTAATGATTTCATTTTAAAAAATTTAAGATGCAAATGTACAATTCAAACGGGTTATTTCCTTCTTAGAACTCCCTTCTCTTCGCAAAGTTTCGCCAGAGGGGCAAAATAAAACATAGCGGTTCCTTTTTTTTCAGCTATGCTTAACAAATCGTGCTCGCCGTCTGACCAATTGATAAGGTGCATCATGTTGTGCACCATTGCGCGCTGATCCATATTCGGCATATTGGAACTCGGATACAATCCGCGCTTACCCAATTGCGGTTCTCCGTATTGAACCACCGCTTCGTAGGTCTCGTTTATTTCAAGGGCTAACACCATTTGAAATAAAATTTCTACACCTTCTTCCATTGCTGGAAGAGAAATGAAATCGCGGTTATCTAAAGAGGTGTGGTATTGACTGTAACGTTGGTAAGGCGTGCGCATAAAGGATCCAACGGGAAGATTATATCCTGGAGAACAAAACTGACGCTCGTCGCTTCCACCCACAGAGAATTCTAAATCGTTCCACTCCAATGGAAGCTGCTTCAAAATATGTTTGCTAATGCGGTCGACCAGTGCATTGCCTTTGCGCGAAT
>JBIKRF010000158.1:0-3373 GCA_044349305.1 Flavobacteriales bacterium | reverse complement strand
CATTCGGTTCAAGAAGAAATAGAGAAAGCTCTGTGCAAAATTTTACGTTTGCCGAAGGTGGTTACACTCGGTTGCGGTCGCACAGATACAGGTGTTCACGCAAGTGATTTTTATCTTCATTTCGTTCCTGAAATTCATGAGTTGAATGAAGCGGAAACGCTGTTCCGATTGCAGCAGGTGCTACCGAAAGACATTGCGGCCTATCGGCTTTTCAAAGTGAACAATCGCGCACATGCGCGCTTCGATGCGAATGAACGTTCTTACGAATATCGCATTGCAAAAATGAAAGATCCTTTCCAACGTAATTATACTTATTTCTATGGAAAGGAATTAAACGTAGAGGCCATGAACAACGCTGCGCGTTTAATGTTAGGTTCTCATGATTTTGCTTGTTTCTGTAAGTCGGGAGGGGGTCAGATGACTACCATGTGCGATGTGCGTGAAGCAAGGTGGGAAGAAAAAGACAGCTTGCTCATCTTTCACATTACTGCCGATCGGTTTCTTCGGAACATGGTTCGCGCTGTGGTTGGAACGTTATTGCAAGTGGGAAGAGGAGAGATGAGTTTGGAAGAATTTCAAGAGGTGCTGAACAGCAAATCAAGAAATGCAGCAGGAGAAAGTGTTCGTCCGAATGGACTGTTTTTAACACGAGTTATTTATCCGGAATCTACTTTCCGAACAAACTAAAATATGGCATCAGGTAAGGCATTTGATTGGAAAATATTTGGAAGACTATATAGCTACAGCAAGCCCTACCGCGGTGGATTCGCCGTGACGCTTTTGTTGGTTTTAGTGCTTTCGGGTTTGACAGTGGTTCGCCCTGAACAGATGCGAAACATGTTAGATGTGGCCGTTCCGGGTGGAGATCCGATGCAAATTTTAAATGTAGCCATTTGGTTTTTTGTGGTGTTGGCCGTAGAAATTTTACTTCAGTATATACAAACGCTTTCTGCGAACAGCGTTGCGCAGAATATAACACTCGACATGCGTGAAAAGGTCTATGCGCAAGTGATTCGCTACAAGTTGAACTACTTCGATAAGACTCCAGTTGGACAATTGGTAACTCGTCACATAGGTGACATCGATGGTATTGCTGAAGTGTTTAGCGTTGGACTTTTAGATATTATTCGTGATACGCTGAAGCTTTTGGTTATTGTAGGGTTCATGTTTTTTCTCGATTGGAAGTTGACGTTGATTGTGATGCTTCCCATTCCAATTTTGCTTTGGGCCACGCGCTTGTTTCAACAAGCCGTGAAGAAATCTTTTCAAGATGTGCGAAATGAAGTAGCACGCATGAATGTGTTCGTGCAAGAGCACGTAACAGGAATGAACATTGTTCAATTCTTCAATCGTCAGAAAATAGAAAATGAAAAGTTTGTAGAGATTAATGCGCAGCAGCGCGATGCGCACATCCGCGGTATCTGGGCTTATTCCGTATTCTTTCCAGTAGTGGAAATTCTTTCTGCATTGTCTGTTTCTCTCTTGCTTTGGTGGGGTGTGAAGTCGAGTTTGAATTTGGAAATGTCACCCGGATTAATCCTCGAGTTCAGCACATTCATTGCCATGATGTACAGACCCATTCGTCAAATGGCAGACAACTTCAACGTACTTCAAATGGGTGTGGTGAATGCAGAACGAGTATTCAAATTAATGGACGAAGATCATTCGGAAGAAGATGCGTTGCACGAAGAGATACAGGATGTGAATGGAAGAATTGAATTCCGCAATGTGAGTTTTCGGTATGTTGAAAATCAACCGGTGTTAACGAACTTCAACATGACTATTGAAGCAGGGAAGAACGCGGCAATTGTGGGGTCTACAGGGTCAGGAAAGTCGACGTTGATTTCCTTGTTGAATCGCTTCTATGAAATTAATAGCGGTGAAATTTTAATTGATGACATTGAGCTTTCAAAATTGCCTCTGATATCGCTTCGGAAAACGATTGGGGTTGTTCTTCAAGATGTATTTCTTTTCAGCGATTCCATTCGAAACAATTTAACCTTGTATAACTCTGAAATTTCAGACGAACGCATGATCGCTGCTGCGAAAATGGTGGGTGCGCACGAGTTCATCATGGCCCTTCCAGGTGGATATGATTTCGATGTGAAGGAAAGAGGAACGTTACTAAGCACAGGTCAAAGACAATTGTTGGCTTTTGTACGTGTGTTTCTTCAAGATCCTAAAATTGTTATTCTCGATGAAGCCACTTCGAGTATCGACACCGAGTCTGAGTTGTTGATTCAGCGAGCAACAGAGTTGCTAACCAAAGACAGAACTTCAATTGTTATCGCGCACAGACTTTCAACCATTCAGCAAGCCGATGTTATTTTCGTGTTGGAAAAAGGAGAAATCATTGAGCAAGGAAGTCACCAAGAGCTCATGAATATGAGCGGTCATTACCGTAACTTAGTGGAACTGCAATACAAGAAATAATGACACACGCCGAAAAGATCGTAGAGTCCATGTTTGTTAACGATGCCTTCAGCCAATGGTTGGGCATTGAGCGTTTGCGAATTGAACCAGGGATTTGCGATTTACGCATGACGGTTCGTGGTGAAATGCTAAACGGTTTTTCTATTGCACACGGAGGAATAACTTATTCGCTTGCAGACACAGCGCTTGCCTTTGCTAGCAATGCACACGGACTGAAGTGTTATTCGGTTGAGACGTCTATTTCGCATGTGAAACCGGTGGTGGAAGGAGATGTTCTTTCAACGTTGGTTGAAGAGAAAAGCTTATCGAAGCGCATCGGTGTTTATCACATCACAGTTTTCAATCAGAACAACGAGGCCGTAGCGTTTTTCAAGGGGACCGTTCACCGGTCTGAAAAATCTTGGGAAATCGCATAATTTTCAAGGACTTTCTTCCTTAAATCGTAAATTTGCGCCATGCAAGAAAATACTCGCGTGGGCAAGGTTTCCCACTTGTTGGAAAAGTTATCTGAATCTGCAACGTTAGCGATGGCTCGTATGGGTCGTGAACTTGCTGCAGAAGGTAAGCCTGTGGTAAACCTTTCAATTGGTGAACCCGATTTCAACACACCTGATTTCATTAAAGATGCTGCTATTGCGGCTATTCATGCAAACGTCACGCATTACCCGCCAGTAAACGGATTTCCGGAATTGCGTCAAGCCATATCAAACAAATTCAAACGCGATAACGGACTTACTTATTCACCTGAACAGGTGGTGGTGAGCACCGGTGCGAAACAAAGTTTAGCCAATGTAATTTTAGCATTGGTGAATCCGGGCGACGAAGTAATTATGCCAAGTCCATATTGGGTAAGCTACGCTGAATTGGTGAAGATGGCTGGAGGAACAGTGGTTGAGCTGCACGCAGGAATTGACAGTAATTTCAAGATTACTCCAGAGGG
>JBIKRF010000157.1:0-3375 GCA_044349305.1 Flavobacteriales bacterium | reverse complement strand
CGTTCGGTGATGGATATATAAGCGATGAGGTAAGCCCGAATCATTATTATGAAATAGAGGGTGTTTTCTCAATTACACTAATTGCGAACAATGAATTCAATTGTCCAGACACCTTGGTGCTCGTTGATGTTGTTCGGGCCTATAGCGACGGATATCTTGAATACCCGAATGCATTTACACCTAACACAGGCGGACCAAGCGACGGGTACTATGATGCAGGTGGATATACCAACGATATCTTTTGCCCATTGCATAAAGGTGTGGTTAAGTATGAACTGCAAATCTTCAATAAATGGGGGGAACAAATATTTGAAACCAACGACATAAAAAGAGGATGGGATGGTTACTACCGAGGGGTATTGAGTAAAGAAGATGTCTATGCATGGAAAGCAGCGGTTACATTTTCAAATGGAACGAGTAAAATCATGACTGGTGACTTAACACTTTTAGCACGATGAAAAATAAGAATACACTTCGAATAATTTTCATGGCACTGGGTGTTATTATGGGAATGAACACCTTTGCCCAAGATCAGCAATACACCCAATTCTATTCGGCTCCTACTTTGCTTAACCCAGCTTTTGCAGGCGCATCGGCTCAAAGTAGATTAAGCTCGCTTTATCGAAATCAATGGTCGCTTATTCCAGGCGGATTCAAATCGTATCGATTTGCTTACGATCATTATGCGTCGTCTATCAACAGCGGGTTCGGGCTTATAGTGGGCAGCGATAAATTGGGTACAGGTAGTTTGAAAACTTCATCTATTCAAGTTCAATACGCCTACGAGGTTAAGGTGAAACGAGGACTGTTCTTTCGTCCCGCCTTGCAATTGGGTTTTGTGAATCGCACATTGGATTTTGGAAATTTAGTTTTCTATGATCAAATGCGCGATGGCGAGCCAAGTGTTGAGGTCATTTCATACGGACCAGCGAGGTATTTCGATGCATCTGCAGGTGCTCTTTTGTATTCTGCAAAAGCATGGATGGGCGTTTCAGTCTACCACATGAACAAACCGAATGAGGCTATTTACAGCGCAACAACCGAGATTATTCCTGCTCGATTATCTGTTCATGGTGGTGTGCGCAAAAAGATTAAATCGAACTATTATTCTAAAGTTGGAAAGGACATGGTGCTTGCATTTAACTATCAAGCGCAAGGGAAATTCGATCAGCTAGATATAGGAGTCTATACCGAATTGAATCCTGTTGTATTGGGAATTTGGTACCGCGGCCTTCCGGTTAAATCGAATCAATACCAACACCCCAATAGAGATTCGTTCTCTGCACTCATTGGCTTTCAAACAGGAAAGTACAAGGTTGGATACAGCTATGACATTACAACATCGCAGCTCGCGGTTGGAAACACGGGAGGTTCACACGAGATTAGTTTTACCTATCTCTGGGCGAACAACAGAAACATGCGAAAAGTAAAGAGAAGAATTATTCCTTGCGCAACCTTTTAGTCGGCAATTCCCATTGTCTTCAAGTGACGTGTGTGTGAACGCACGGCAGCGAAAACAGTTCCGTATTCGTTGTATTGAACTCCGAATTTCTCACAAGTTTCGCGAACAATTTTGTTCAACGCAGGATAATGAACGTGAGAAATACGAGGAAATAAATGGTGTTCAACCTGGTAGTTCAAACCTCCAGTAAACAAGGTGATAAGTGGATTTCTTGTTGCGAAATTGCTCGTTGTGTTAATTTGGTGAATGGCCCATTCTTCTTCAATTACACCGTTATTATCTTCAGGGTTATTGAATGAAACAGACTCAACCACATGTGCCAACTGAAACACGACCGCGATAACAATTCCGGTTACCATAGCAACGATGAGATAGCCTAAAATTGCAGCAACTAGTCCTTTAAAAATAATTGGAAGTACAATGAACGTAGTAACATAACTCAACTTAGTCGCCCAAAAAGTGAAATGATTGATGAAAGTGAATTTGCGCAATTTCGTAATACCCACTTGCTGCGTTCTGTATTTCTTCACATCGTCTATCCAAACCCATGAGATATAAGTCAAACAATAAAGCAAATAGCCGTAAATGTGTTGGAAGCGATGAATCTTGTATCTCGGCTGATTCTCATTCGTGCGCATCATCGGTTGAATGTTAATGTCATCGTCATGACCTTCGATGTTGGTGAAAGAATGATGAATCACATTGTGCTTCGTTTTCCAAAGACTAACGTCACCACCAACCATATTCAAGGTGTGGGCCATAAGCTCATTCAACCATTTTTTATCTGAGAAGCTGCCATGTGCACCATCGTGCATAAGGTTGAATCCGATACCTGCCAAAGTAAGTCCCAAAAGCACACAAGCACCAATGTTCATCCACAACGATAGACTTCCAAAAACAAGTGAAATGTACAGTGTGAAAAAGCTAGTTAATAATACAATAGCTTTAACAATGATAAGCCCGTTGCCCCATCTGTTGCGGCGTGTAGCATTGAAATATGAATCAACTCCGTTTTTCAAATGGTCGAAGAAAGGAGTGCCTGCGGTTTTAAATCTTATGGTGCTCAATTGTTTTGTTTTTTTCAGTAGTTCACAAAGTTACCAAACATTTACTTCACGCTCCAATTCAATGCCGTATTTATTCTTGACATCAGTCATAACAGCAGTGCTCAAGGCATAGATTTCATGGCCTGTTGCACCACCGTAATTCACCAATACGAGCGCTTGCTTTTCATGCACACCGCAGCTCCCCACGCGCTTTCCTTTCCAGCCGGTGTGCTCAATTAAATACCCTGCGGGAATCTTAACCGTGTTTTCGTCGACCGGATAGAATGGGATTTTCTCGTCGTGAACTTGTATCGCTCGAAGAACCGAGAGATCAACTGTCGGATTTTTGAAGAAACTTCCCGCATTGCCTAAGACCTTTGGGTCGGGAAGCTTCGAAGAACGAATGGCTATAACGGCTTGACTAATGTGTTTAATGCTCAAGGTGTCAATTTCCATTTTGTCGAGTTCCTCTGCTATGGCTCCGTATTCAATATGAAAGACCGGACGCTTGTTCAGTTTGAAGCCCACATGTGTGATGAACCAATTTCCTTTTTCTTTCCGTTTGAAAATACTTTCACGGTATCCTAGGGCACATTCGCTCAAAGAAAAAATGTGTTTTTCGGAAGTGTGAACATTCACCGCTTCCACATAATTCAACACGTTGCTCATCTCAACACCGTAAGCGCCGATGTTCTGCATAGGGCTTGCGCCAACACAACCAGGAATAAGCGAAAGATTTTCTACTCCTGCCCATTTGTTGCGAATGCAATGCAAGACGAAGTTGTGCCAATTCTCTCCCGCAGCAACACGCACGTACACATGCATGTCGTCTTCCTGCTCTAATTCAATTCCGAATAATCTATTTTG
>JBIKRF010000066.1:0-12697 GCA_044349305.1 Flavobacteriales bacterium | reverse complement strand
GATTAGAGAAACAATTGCGCCGTTCATTTCAGTATGGAAGAAAGGTGTGTTTTTTCCTCGAGAAATCCATTTAGCAGGCGCTACGGAAGTTTTTCCTTTAGTTGAAATGAGTGCCAGTCTAGCTGGCTCTCCAACTTCCATCTGAATAGGAGGTATGTTGGCAGAGAACTCAGCTCCAATGGTGAATTTCTCAAGTAGAATTTCTATTGGAACCTCTTGGCCTACGGCTGAAAAAATAGTTTGAAATGCTATTTCAATTCCGCTTATTCCGAAGTTTGCGTATTCGAATTCTAATTCTTTGTTTTCAATTGCGGTTGGCGTGTGCTGACTTTCAATCGCGTCAATTGTTCCGTCCAATAAACCGTTCAACAGTGCTTTTCTATCTGTTGTATTTCTGAATGGCGGCCAAATTTTCTTATTGCTATCGTAATCAATCATGTCTTCGTGTGTGAAGGAAAGTTGATGCGCTGCAATGGAGCAAGTTACTTCCAGTTCATCTTTCTTCGCTTTCCGAATCATGTCGAGTCCCTTTGCAGTAGATATACTATAAAAATGAAGGCTTCCTCCTGTATATTTCAATAAGGCTAAGTCTCTTTGAATACGAAGCGTTTCACTTAATTCGCTAGCACCCTTCAATCCCATTTTTACACTGGTTTTCCCTTCGTGCATTTGCGCCTTTGGGTGAACCGAATAATCATTCGGCGCAACAAAAATGCGCGTGTTTGTTTGCTTGGAATATTCAAGCGCGCGCATCATAAGTTCAGTTGAGACGGTGAGCTCATCTTCGGTAAAGCCGATTGCACCTGCATTTTGAAGTTCAGAAAATTCGGTAAGTTGTTTGCCTTTCATTTCTTTTGAAATGGAACCAAGCGGAAGTATCTGAAAAGTAGAAGAGTTATGTTTGGTTAGGAACTGAACCGCTCCTTGATTGTCGGTCACAGGCGTTAGCGAAGGCATAAGGCATACACGGGTATATCCACCTTTTTTCGCTGCGGACATACCCGATTTCAGTGTTTCGTTTTGCTCGAAACCGGGTTCTCCGAAATTCGCGCGAAGATCTGTGAAGCCAATGGATAATACATGGTCTTTTCCAGCAATAACTTTTGATTTTCCAACAGGAAGATTTTTTCCTATTGCCGAAATAATACCGTTGGTAATTTCAACATCCATTATTTTTAAATGGTGCTTCGAAAGCGGCGCGAAGAGTTTGGCGTTTTGAATAAGTGTTTTCATATTTTCGACTTCCAAATTTTAATAAGAGCAATTTCCAAAGCAAGGAAAATGAGCGTAGCATAGATGAGATATTTCCACAAGGAAATTCCTCCACCAAGTTCTGTTGCCAGTGACTGAAGCATTTCGGAGTCTGCTTCTTTAAATGAGAATTCAGTTAGCCCCACCTGCTGTGCAAGTTTTGTGAGTTCTTCCGAATTAAAAATCTCGACGTTACTTTCGCTGTTGTTGAAATTCGTTGCAAGGGGCATTATGCTCGATCCATTTTCCTTCACCACATAAAAGCCAGATTCATTTATTTCTGATGGAAGGAATACTTCAGTTGTTCCCCCAACGCTTCTCGATTGAACTATGAAAGACTTCGAGTTATTGGTATTACTTATTTCAAACAAACCTTCCGCAGAGGAAGGCGTATGCCTTAGCGTTAGGAAGGATTCCTTTCCCAATTGATAATACAATTGCTGAGCGCCAGCACTTGTTTCAGCTGCACGTAGGACGCTAATGGGAAACAAGGCGTGAGAGAGAAAAGTACTTTCTGTTTTTATGCTGGAAACCGAGCAGACGAAGAGTCTGCCTTTACCAATGTTGGTTAATGCAAGAAGTGGTGTGTTGTCTTGAAATGAAATTAATGGGATCGATTGTAAGTTGCTATTGTTTAACGGGAAGTGCAAATTTGCTGATGGAAGGGAAGCACTATTTTGTAATTTTTCAAAGGCTGGACTGTAAAACGGATTCCTTAAATCTACTGTTGTTGCTGAAAGTGCGGTGTTCGATTTTTGACCAAACTGAACGCTCTTACATCTTCCCAATAAATTATTGTATGTCAATAAATCGGCTGCAGAATGTGGAACTAAAAACACACTTCCGCCTTGTTCAATGTAAGTTGAAAGGTCTACAATTAATTGAGGTGACAACGATTGAACGCCTTGCAGAACAATGAAGTTAGAAGACTGAATAGCTTCTGCAGTTATTGCCGATGCATTTACTGAATTGAAATAGTATTGCGGGTCATCTGCAAAAAGTTGTGCGATATTTTGCTGCTCGCTACCGAAGATATTCAGAATATTAATTTTTTCTGAAATGGCATACGCGAAATAATGAACGTCGTCGAACACCAAAGGAAAATCGTTGATGCGAACGCTTCCAAAATGAAATCCAGTTTGCGTTGTGCTGAAAGCTACTGGAATAGTTGTTATGCCATGTCCTGGAAGAGTTACACTGCTTACTGCTTTTTGAATTCCGTCGAGTTCAACGCTTAATGGAATGTTACTAATTTCTTCTGCTCCATGGTTTTGAATTACAACCAACAATGTGTCTGAATTATTCAGAATGCGCTGCGGTGTAGAAAAGTAAATGGAATCGATGCTTATGTTTTTCTGAGTCTCAGTAGCTGCGGGAATAGCCGTTACAAATTCATTTTGAGCATTTGCAATTTCTTGCAGATCGCTTGAGTTTTTTTGAAAATCTGAAATCCAATAATAGAGTCTAATGTCTGTAGCAGATTTTTCAAGTAAGTCGCGTTGGCGATCGAATACAGCACTCAGTTGTTTCGATTCAGGACTGAATGCAATTCCTTGAATAGTTTGTAAAGCTTCGTCTTTTGATAACAGACGTTGGTCAGTTCCTTTGAAATGATTTGAAATGATTTGAAAGCGGTCGTTATTGGAGAATGAACTTACAAGCGCACTTGCTTTCTGTTTGGAAGACTCTAAAAATGAAACGCCGTCTCGTTGCCCTTGCATACTAAAACTGTTGTCTATGTATACACTCACCGCACGAGCCCCATTCATTTTTTCACTCAGTGCAGTCGGAAAGAAGGGTTGAGCAAATGCAAATATTAGTGCGGCTAAAGCGAGTAATCTGCAAATAAGAATGAGTAAGTGTCGAATTTTCGAAGACTTCGTTGTTTCAGATTTGACTTCTTTTAGGAAGGAAACATTTGAAAAGGCAATTTTCTTATACCTACGAAAATTAAAGAGGTGAATAAGAACCGGAACGGCTAGTGCAGTAAGGGCCCAAAGTATTTCGGGGTGTACGAATCGCATTTCGAAGCTCAAAGATAGCGAATAGATTTCGTATTTTCGGCAAATGGAAAAGAAACACCCCGAGTCATGGATGATGAGCCACGGCTATAATCCGAAATGGAGCGAAGGATCGGTTAAGACACCAATCTTTCAAACTTCAACATTCGTATTCAATACAGCCGCTGAAGGCAAGCGTTTTTTTGCGCTAGCCTATGGTAAGGATACCATGAATGAAGGCGAGCAGCTTGGCCTTATTTACAGCAGATTGAACAATCCGAATCTTCAAATTTTAGAGGAACGTTTAGCATTGTGGGAAGGCGCCGATGAGGCAGCAACATTCGAAAGTGGCATGAGCGCCATTGCAACAACGATGCTTGCGTATTTGCGTCCGGGCGATATTTTAGTTTGCAGCCATCCTACCTATGGAGGGACGCACCATTTCATTCATCAGGTATTGATTGATTTTGGCATTCAATGGGAGTCGTTCGGACCGAATGATTCGTTAGATGAATTGTACGATCGTCTTCATTCCGAGAATAAATTAGGTCGAGTGAAAATGGTTTTCACAGAGACACCAGCGAATCCGACGAACCACTTGTTCGATTTGAAGGCGATTCAAGATTTTAGAAATAAAATTGAGGCCACCTCGGGAAACAAAGTCTTATACGCGGTAGACAATACCTACATGGGACCAATTTGGCAAAAGCCATTGGAGTGGGGGGCTGATGTGGTTTGTTATAGTGCAACGAAGTATTTGAGTGGACATAGCGATTTGATTGCTGGTGTTACTGTTGGTAAGCAAGAGCACATTACGGCAATAAAGACCTTACGCACGTTTTTAGGGAACATGATTGCTCCTTATACAGCTTGGTTGCTAACTAGAAGTATAGAGACCTTGAAGATTCGTATGGATCAGCAAACGAAGAATGCGGTGGATGTAGTTGATTTTTTGTTGAAACACCCGAAAGTGGAGCAGGTGTTTTTTCCTGGACTTCCTACAAATTCACCGCAGCAAATTGCAATCTACAAAGAGCAATGCAAGGCTCCGGGAGCAATGATTGGTTTCACTGTTCGCGGTGGAGAAGAGGAGGCATTTCACGTTTTAGACAGCTGTAAGCTTATTAAGTTGGCTGTTAGTTTAGGAAGTAATGAAAGCTTGGCGCAGCATCCGTTTTCCATGACGCATGCGGATGTTCCGGATGAAGATAAAATTGGAATGGGAATAACCGAGGGGATGATTCGTTTGAGTGTTGGAATCGAAAACTCAGAGGATATTATTGCAGACTTGGCCCAGGCCTTAAGTTAATTTAATTTATGTTGAAATGAAAAACGCCCGCATTCGCGGGCGTTTTTGTTCGTCTATTATTTGCGATTATCTCGCAATACCTACAGCACGCTTTTCACGGATAACCGTTACACGCACTTGGCCAGGATAAGTCATTTCAGTTTCAATGCGAGAAGCCAATGAGATCGCCAATGCATCGGCTTGATCATCTGTTACGCGATCCGCTTCAACCATTACACGCAATTCACGACCTGCTTGAATAGCAAACGATTTAGATACGCCAGGATATTCTAACGCTAAGTTTTCTAAATCACGCAAACGCTGAATGTAAGCCTCAACAACTTCACGACGTGCACCAGGACGAGCGCCTGAAATAGCATCGCAAACTTGAATGATTGGCGCAAGTAAGGTTTTCATTTCAACCTCGTCGTGGTGAGCGCCAATGGCGTTGCACACGTCTGGTTTTTCACCGTACTTCTCTGCCAGCTTCATACCCAACACTGCGTGCGGCAATTCGCTTTCGTCGTCTGGAACTTTTCCAATATCGTGAAGCAGTCCCGCTCTGCGAGCAGCTTTCGGATTTAATCCCAATTCACTTGCCATGGTAGCACAAAGGTTGGCTACCTCACGGCTGTGTTGCAATAAGTTTTGTCCGTAAGAAGAACGGTACTTCATACGTCCAACCATGCGAACCAATTCGCTGTGCAGACCGTGAATGCCCATTTCAATACAGGTACGTTTTCCAACTTCAACAATCTCTTCTTCGATGTTCTTGCGAACCTTTGCAACAACTTCTTCGATACGTGCCGGGTGAATACGTCCGTCTGTCACCAATTGGTGTAACGATAGACGAGCAATCTCTCTGCGAACCGGATCGAAACAAGAAAGGACAATGGCTTCAGGAGTGTCGTCTACAATAATTTCAACTCCTGTAGCTGCTTCAAGCGCACGGATGTTACGTCCTTCACGACCAATGATGCGACCTTTGATTTCGTCGTTTTCAATATTGAAAACAGAAACGCTATTCTCAACAGCATGCTCAACAGCGGTGCGTTGAATGGTTTGAATAACGATTTTCTTCGCTTCCTGATTTGCTTTTAATTTCGCTTCGTCAACGATACCTTGAATTTGCGAGGCACATGCGTTGCGCGCATCTTCCTTCAACATTTCCATTAACTGAGCCTTCGCAGCGTCGGCAGAAAGTTTTGAAAGGTCTTCCAGTTGAGCAATGATTTTCTGTTGTGATTTTTCTAAATCAGCAGACTTCTTCTCGTTCAATTCAATCAACTTCGTCGCATTTTCTTTTTGAGCATCGGCCTCTTTTTCTTTGCGTTTCAGTTGTTCTTGTTGCTGTGAAATTTCGCGTTCGCGATTTTTAATGCGGTCTTCCGCTTGTTTCACCTTGTTGTTTTTCTCACCAACCTCACGGTCGTGTTGCGACTTCATTTCCAAAAATTTCTCTTTGGCTTGAAGAATTTTTTTCTCTTTAAGGGTTTCTCCTTCTTTCTTCGCCTCTTCAATAATGCCGTCTTTCTTAGACTTTAACGCACCGTTTAAAACGAAATAGGTAAGAAGAGCACCACTGATTACTCCGGTAATTGAGCAAACAATAATCAATACACTGCCATCCATACGACAAAAAGTATTAGTGTTCCACATGCGGACGTTCGGGTCCGTTTCCTAAAGCAGAGGGGAGAGTATAGTGGACTAGTTTGCTAGATATCCGTTTACGAGATTCTCTAATGCTGAGAGTTGCTCGGTATAATCGGGTGTGGCAGCTTCTTTTTCAATCACAACTTCTTTCTCAACAATGACTTCCTTTTCCACCACAACCTCAACGGTTTTCTCGATAACCTGGGCAGGGGTGTTGTTTAGTTTAGTTATGATTTGTAAAGCCGCCATGGCTAGTAAATCTCCTCTGTCTTTTACTGAATAGTTTTTTTGAAACATTGAAACGGCCTCTTCCAGTTGCGCCTCTGCCTTGCGGATTGAAGCTTCTTCTGAAGCTTTCACCGATAGAGGGTAATTTTTACCAGCAATGGATATTTGTAAGGTTACTTCGCTCATTGTTCCACTATTTGTTTAATAGTAAAAGACATTCATCTATCTCTTTTACCAAAGCGTTGATTCTCTGCTTAGTTGAATGAACATGATCTATCTGTGTTTCATTCCTCAACGATTGGTTTGCTTCTAACTCTTCTATCTTAACATTGAGGTCTTCAATCTGATCTTGAAGTCCTTTGTTGATTTTGTATACCGAAGCCAATTCTTCGTTCACCTTAGCCAATGCGTTTACAGCATTGCGCTTGGCTTCACCCAATTCGTGAATTTTTGCCGTAAGTGTTTCAAAGTGTTGAGCCGATTCCATAAATACGTATAGCTTTTGTTGAAGCACCACAAAGTTAGTCAAAAACAAACCATAGGCCTCTGCTTTTTTTCCTCAATGCTTGTGAATAAAATAACCCAAGCCAATCGCATCGAAGGCATTTTCTGTGCACTTTGCAGTATGGTTTTCAGCAATTTGAATTCGAGTCGATTTTTGATTCTCCTTTTTTTGCTTTCTGCGACTTTTGCACAGGGACAAAAATGGACATGCAGTTCGCCTTTAGAGATACCCTTGGAACTCGCCGGTTCCTTTGCTGAAATTCGTTCGAATCACTTCCATTCGGGAATGGATTTGCGCACCGAACAGCGCGAAGGTTTGCCGGTCTACTGTGTAGCCGACGGATACGTTTCCAGAATAAAAATCTCACCTTTCGGATACGGTAAGGCTATTTATGTGACCCACCCGGAAGGTTATGTTACAGTCTATGCGCACCTTCAAAAGTTCAATCAGGAGATCGATTCGCTGCTTCGCCTTCAACATAATTCAAAAGAATCTTATGACTTAGATTGGTATTTGAAGGAAGGGCAAATCAAATTGAAGAGAGGTGAGCAAATTGCTTGGAGTGGCAATTCGGGGGGAAGTGGAGGCCCTCATTTGCATTTCGAAGTGCGCGATAGTCGCACAGAGCAATGTCTGGATCCGATGCGATTTGGATTACCTGTTCAAGATACACTCGCTCCAATTTTTGAATCGTTCAGCGCTTGGAGTGGTCTCGAAGCCAGCGCGATTAGGCCGAATGAATTGCCCGCAATGGGACATTTTGTTTCAGGAAGAGGTGCGTCGGATACGCTTCCCTTAATTATTCAGCCTGGAAAATTAGAGTTGGCAGTTTCAATTGTAGATCGCTATTTAGCCGGAAGTGGTGAATGTGGCGTGAAGGCCTTACGTGTTTTTGTAGATGGAACATTATTCTACCGAATGGATATTCGGGCGGTGAATTTCAATACTACAAAAGGGGTGAACGGATTTGTTCCATTGGGAATATATAAATCGAAGCCTGGACAATGGTACCGATGTTCGGTTCCAAAACAAACGCCTTTAAGAGAAGAAGTAAACATGTACTCGACTTCCGTTGATCTGAATGATTCGCTCATTCATAGCATTCGATTTGAAACAGAAGATTGGAAGGGAAATGTGGCTACTGCTGTGGGTTTTGTTCAAGCCGTTCAGCCCGTTTCGCTGTCACATGCAAATGAAATAACAGTAATTGCTGGACAAGAAAAAACGATTCAGACGCGCTCGGGGAAAATCACCTTTCAAAGAGAATCGCTTTTCGATGACGCTGGTTTAATGTTGTCTGAGTCTCTGTTCGATTCGCTCATGCCTCCTGTTGTGGAAATTGGTCACGAAGGAATTGCACTCTTTTCTCCAATAAAAATTCAGTTCAATTTGAGTTCATTGTCACCTGAGCAACGGAAGAAAGTTGTGGTAATTCAAGGAAGCGCTTCCAAAAGAAAATCAATTGGAGGAAGTGTTGAAGGGGTTGCCATTGAAGCAACAGCGTCTTCATTGGGTGCGTTTACCTATGCTTTAGATTTCGATAATCCTATTGTTGAATTTGTTGAGCAGGAATTGCCAAAGAAAGGTTCAGTTGGAAGTCTGAAATTCAGAGTTAACGACCCCTTAAGTGGAATAGAACGTATTCGTCCTGAAATCGATGGGAAATGGTTGTATTACGAATACGATGCGAAAAACAATGGGGTAATGGTCGAGTTGCCGATGAATTTGATAGGCGATGAACCACATGAATTTTCACTCAAGGTGCTTGATAAATGTGGAAATGAAAAGGTCTATAAAAAGATGTTCAATTAGAACATGTTTTTCGGAAGGTCAAGCCATTCAAGGGCTGAACCGTGCATTATATTTTCCAAATCAGTTTGTTCGAGTTGCATCTCTTCAATGAATTGACCAATGTGTAAATCGCCCAATGGAAATGGGTAGTCGGTTCCGAGTGCTATTTTTTTCGTAGACTGTTTCGTCATGATGTAACGCAGCAAATCTCCATCGTGCGTCGCGCTGTCAATCCAGAATTTGTTCAAGTAATGACTCGGTGGAACATTGTTGTCAAGGGCAACAAGATCCGGTCTGCAATTAAATCCGTGTTCAATTCTTCCTAACGTTGGAATGAAAGATCCGCCCGCATGCGCGAATAAAAAGCGAAGCTTTGGGAATTTTTGAATTACTCCTGAGAAAATGAGCGAGCAGATGGCGCGTGTGGTTTCAGCAGGCATACCCACCAACCAAGGAAGCCAATATTTCTTCATGTCGTTTTCGCCCATCATTTCCCACGGATGCACCATGACACACATGCTCAGGTCTTCGCAGGTTTTCCAGAGAGGAAGGAATTTTTCGTCACTAAGATTAACGCCGTTTATGTTCGATCCAATTTGAATTCCACGAAATCCAATTTTCTTCGCGCGTTCCAATTCGGCAATGGCCATTGGAATGTCGTTCATGGGAAGAGTAGCCAAACCAACATAGTTTTTCGGATGTTCTTCTACAATCATTGCAATGTGATCGTTTAAGAATTCCGAAACCTTCAAGGTGTGTTCAGGTTTTGCCCAATAAGAAAACAAAACAGGAATGGTGCAAACCACTTGAACTTGCGTGTTGTATTTCGCGTATTCATCGATGCGTAAAATGGGGTCCCAACAATTCGATTCAATCTCGCGGAAGAACTGATCGCCTTGCATCATGCGGGCAAATCCAGCTCTGTGATGATCGAGGTGAATGAATTTTCCATAGCCGAACTCCTTACTCCAATTGGGCAAATGGTCGGGCATAATGTGGGTATGGGTGTCTATTTTTAGCACTGCGGTTTTTCGTGAGGCGAAGTTAACGAATCTTTTACTCCTTTTTTACTTTGCGTAAATCGAGCATGTTTACCGAATTCGTTGGGAAATTTTTAATGTTGGAACGAATGAAGTGCATGACTTGGTCGTAATACAGCGGAATGATTGGAGTTTCAGAATGAATAATCTCTTCGAGCTGTTTGCTATAAACAAGTGTGCTGTCGGCTGAATTGGTCTTGCCCATCTGCGAATAAATGTTGTCGTAAGCCTTATGGCTAAAGTGCGTATAGTTTGGACCGTTAGGCGCAAAGCGCGGAGTAGTAAAAACAGAATAGAAATTTTCAGGATGGGCGTAATCGGCCAACCAACTTTTTCTAAAAACAGAAAGTTGACACTTCGAAGCTTGATCGCGAAACGCAGATCCTTGCAATTGTTGAATCTCACAGGGTATACCCAATTGCTGAAATTCGTGCTGAATGTATTCCATGAGATCGGCATAATCGCTTGTGGTACTCAATACAATTGTTGGAAGATTTTTTCCGTTAGGGAATCCAGCTTCGGCAAGTAAATCAAGTGCTTGTTTTTTGTTGAAGGAAATGAGTTGTTCAGTATTGAGGTTTTTTGCTGCTGCTGGAGAACAGAAACCGAAGTCTGCTGGAATCACGGTGTTGTTGCGCAAGTGCTTCACCATATCTTTTTTATTTATGGAAAGGTGAAGGGCCATTCTAACGCGAGGGTCAAGCAAAGCTTTGTTCGCTTGAAGGGCCGGATCTACAACGAATCCGAGATAGTCTGTTTTAATGAACGGAGTTTTTTGCAAATACAACTGTGAACTGTATGCGCTGGACAAATTTCCATTCGGGTCTAAAAGTTCGTCCTTGAACGCATTGTGAATTCCACTCATGAAGTCATACTTGCCTTGAAGCAAACCTTGGTATTCAGCAGACATGTCTTTCACAAAATCTATTTTCACGGCGTCTAAGTACGGAAGGGTATTTCCAAATTCATCTTTCAAAAAGTAATTCGGATTTTTATGAAACACGAGCGCAACATTTTCATACCAGAACGCAAATTGAAAAGGACCACATCCGACAGGGTGATTGCGGAAATCGGTTCCGTACATTTCAATGGCTTCATGCGGAACAATATTCGCGTATTGTGTAGTTAGCAATCCGAGGAATGGTGAGAAGGGTTCTTTTAATCGTATAACGAAAGTAGAATCGTTGGGTGCGGAGAATCCATCCTCAGCAACTTTTTCAAATATCCATTTCCCTGGAGAAGCAACTGCGTTGTCTAGAATTCTGTTGAATGAATAAACTACATCTGATGCCACCACGATTCTTCCTTGTTCGGAGGGGAAGCATTTGTTGTTGTGGAAACGAACGTCATTGCGAAGCGTAAAAGTATACGCTAGAAGGTCTTCTGAAATTGAAAATGATTTTGAAATTGAAGGAACGATTTGTAATGAGTCGTTTAATTCAACCAATCCATCAAAGAGCTGATTGGTTGCCCACATGATTTCAAGATCGCGAGCGAAGGCAGGGTCGAGAGAAGTAATACCGTTGCTCTCGTTGTAACAAAAAACATTTTTATCGTCGCTGCGTTTTGTTCCGCAAGAGACAAAAAGCATAAGGGTAAATATCCTCGTGCAAAATATGTTTCCGTTAAATTTCATTCAAACAAAAATAGAGTAGGTGGAAGTAGAATTGTTCTGTTCTACTTTTGAGTTATGAAAAAAATAGGTTTGTTATTCTTCATATCATTAATGGTGTCGTGTAAAACGACTAAACCAGATGCCAAAGCATATTCAGATGTTCCGGCCAAAGTCAAGTTTGATTTAATGAGTTATAACATCGAGAATTTATTCGATACCATTGATGATCCGAATAAAGCCGATGAAGATTTTACTCCGTCGGGAAAATTACAATGGAACACAGCGAAGTATCTCGAGCACTTGAATCACACTGTTGATGCAATTACAAACAAGGGGACAAACTTTCCTGCAATGGTTGCACTGATAGAAGTTGAGAATGGAAGTGTTTTAAATGATTTGGTGAACACCTCATTTTTAAAGGGAAAAGGTTATCAAGTTGTTTGGTATGAAGGTCCAGATGAACGAGGAATAGACGTGGCCATGATTTATGATTCGAAAAGAGTTTCTGTAACTGGAAGCAGAGCTATTCCTGTTTTGTTGGAAAGTGTGACTGACCCAAATACGCGTGATATTCTTAAAGCGTCGGTTAGAGTTGGAGGCGAATATTTTGAGTTGTTTGTGAATCATTGGCCTTCACGCAGAGGTGGTCAAGACGAGTCTGAAATGCATCGTATTAAAGCAGCAAGTGTTTTAAGAAAGGAAGTTGATCAGATTCTATCTGTTAATCCGAAAGCGAACATTATTTGCATGGGCGACTTCAATGATTTTCCTTCCAACAAAAGTGTGCATGATGTTTTGCAGGCGGGTGTATCGAATGAGCATTCGGTTTTATTCAACATGATGTCAGATTTCGAAGCGTTGAAAAAGGGAACTCATTTTTACAAAGGAGAGTGGAGTCCTTTGGATCAGTTCATGGTGAGTTATGGAATGTTCGATAACAAATGTGTAAGTGCTAATTCTTACGAGGTCGTAGGATACGACTTTTTGTACTACACAGGTAAGGATGGTGTAAAATCTCCGGCACGTGTATATGTTGGTGATTCATACAAGGGAGGCTATAGCGATCACCTGCCCATTCTTTTGCATGTAAATTAGTCAAACGAAAAAATCAGGTCAAATAAAAAAGCCGTCTCGCAAGAAACGGCTTTTTTAATGTTCTGAAGTAGAAAATTATTTCTTCTTCGCAGCTTTCTTAGGAGCAGCTTTAGCAGCAGCTTTCTTAGGAGCAGCAGCTTTTTTAGCAACGGCTTTCTTAGGAGCAGCAGCTTTTTTAGCAACGGCTTTCTTAGGAGCAGCAGCTTTTTTAGCAACGGCTTTCTTAGGAGC
>JBIKRF010000065.1:0-12716 GCA_044349305.1 Flavobacteriales bacterium | reverse complement strand
AAGATTTCAGAGCTTTGTATCTAACAGAAGACGAATTCAGCGATATCATTGATCGAAGCAACCTTTCTGAAGAAGGAAAAAATCAAGAACGCGGTCGTGCCATTGGTTTAGATAAGTCCATGGAGAAGCTGGCCATCGAATCTTTTGAAGGATTGGAAAGACTTTCGAACAATTACAGCATCGATTGGTCGAAAGCCAATTTCAAGAAGGTTGATGTTTATCGCGCTGAACACATGGGCATTCAAGGTGCGCATTTCATGGATGTGTATTTCGATTACAACGGATTCGAATATGCCCTGCACATATACGATTGTTGGGAAACAGAGAACGGTTGGAAAACGTTCAAAGAAGTTTCATTGTCGGCTGTAGCCACGAACTAGCATGTCGGTTCTTCTTATTCCCTTGCTATTCTTTGCAATCTCGCTTATTTATTCAAGCGCGGGATTTGGAGGAGGAAGTATGTATTTGGCCATTCTTTCCGGTGCTGTCTTCACACTTACCCTTCCACAAGGAGAAATAAAAACATTGGCCTTACTCTGTAACGCAGCGGTTGCAACCTATAGCAGCATTCAATTTATAAGAAATAAATTTATTGACTGGAGGCCGAACCTCTTCTTGCTTGCATTCAGTATTCCCTTTGTCCTTTTGGCCACTCAAATAAGGTTGGAAGAAAAAGTGTTTCTGCTTTTCCTGTCCATTGGACTGCTTCTTTCCGCCTTGTTTATGCTTTTGCCATTGGTTGTTAAGTTGAACAGTCCCCTTTCATTCAATAAAAAATTACTTTGGCCTTTTTCTGCTGTCATCGGATTTATATCCGGATTAACCGGCATTGGCGGAGGGGTGTACCTTTCACCTTTTCTTTATTTTTCGAAATGGGGAGAAGAACGAAAAATAGCGGCGACCACTTCCCTATTTATTGCCGTTAACTCATGGGTAGCCCTTGTGCCTATGCTTTTCCAATCGGAAAATTCACTTCTTGAAAGTTCTACTTATTATCTCATAGGAGCAGTATTGATCGGCGCATTCCTTGGAAATTTAAGTGCGCTAAAATTCCTTCCGAAGAATGGCATTCGATTAATTACCATTGGAATCTTGCTTTATGCCGGCATTCGTTTGTTACTTCGCAGTCTATGAAAAAGGAAGTTCAACTTTTCGGAATGCTGAAGGAACAATACGGAAGCCCTGTATTTGTTGAGGTTTCCGATTTTCCTATTTCAGCCAAAGAACTTATTGCATCGTTTCGAAAGCAATTTCAAGAACTTCAAGACCTTCCTTTTTTAATTGCGAAGAATCACTTCATGATTCAAGATGCGGATCTCATTGAAGCTGCGGATCATGTTGCTTTATTACCTCCAGTTAGCGGCGGATGAAGACAGATTTCCAACTCATCAATCACCCGAACGGATTTCCGAACTTGGAACAATTTCGTTCTGAACGATCAGGAGCTGAAGTTGTATTCAATGGAATTGTTCGCTCGCCGAACAAAGGTTCAGATGTTCTTTACTTGGAGTTCGAAGCTTATGAAGCGCTTTTTCACAATGAAATGAAACGCATTGCAGAGACACTCGAATCCCAATTTCAAATCAACGCGATTGTTCTTCATCACCGCATTGGACGAGTGCTTCCTGCTGAAGTGGCAGTTGTTGCAGTTGTCTATTCTCAGCACCGCAAAGACGCCTTCGATGCATGCGAAGCCCTTATGAATGAATTGAAGGCTACCGTTCCAATTTGGAAAAAGGAGTTCAATTCTGACGGTTCTTTTTGGGTGAGTCAAACTCCTTAATTCAATACTGTTGGGCCAATTGAACGGCACCGAGCGCGTTCATTCTTCCATATCCATGATCAACGTCTTGAATGATGGAAAACTGTGAGGTGTATCGAAGAATCCATAAAATCTGAAATTTCGAAAGGGTTGGTTTGACGGACCAAACGATGGCCGCTATGGCTGCCGCTGAAGCAGTTGCAGCGCTTGACCCTCCAATGTATTGCAGCCAATCGTTGTATTGATTGATTCCAACAGCCTTGCGATTTGCATCCCAACTGCGCTCCATGACAATGGTGAAATCGACCTCTTGTCCGTCGTGGCAGACTTGACACGTTTGATCTTGGTCGTTCACACCAGTAACAGCTTGACACTCTGAAAAGGCTGCTGGATAAATCACTCCAAATCCAGAAGTGAAATAGGTCGAAGTTCCGGCGGCAGCGAACAGCAACTTCCCCATTGAATTAGCATAGGTCACGGCATCGAGCAGAACGCTGCTGTAAAAAGGTGTTCCCATGGACAAGCTAATGATTTTAACAGCGGATTTATTGGCGAGATAGACATAGGCGTTTTTAACTGCTAAGCGCTCGGCTGAAGTATTGAGGTATACATCGTCTGACGCATGAACGGTATATAGACTTGCCTTGTGAGCACCACCAATGACGTTGCCAAAACTGGCCCAAGGCGAGGCTATGAGTCCAGCCATAGCGTTCCCGTGGTTACATGATGTATATGCGCTTGATCCGAGTGTGTATGTGGTTTCGTGCGTTCGTCCCACGTTTGAATATCCGGAATTGAATTGCTGAAAGAGCAGATACTGATTTGAAGAAATTCCGGCATCGATGACCCCTACTCCTATTCCCATGCCTTGGCGAATGCCCCAGGCTTGAGGTACGTTGTGGTAGTTCCAATGCCATGAAATTTTAGCACCTGTGCCTGTTGTTGTGTAATCTCCAGCTTGAACTGCATCGTAGCTCGGGGTGCATCCGCTTTCAGTTCTGTTGACGGCTTCATCTATGAAATCGTTCAGGGGTTCTATGTATCGAATGTGTTCTGAACTCATGAGCCATGCTACCAAAGCTGGACTCTTTGAATGAAATGAAACAATGGGCAGGTGAAGATCTACCTCTAGCACAAACTCTTCCCTACTAACTTCCCTGCCCATCTCAACCGTTAAAGTGTCCTCCAAACTCTTCAATATATTCTCTCTTAAGTTCTCCCACTCGTTGCGTTTAGACAAATCCTCAAAGGGCAAACTGTCGGTTTCTCCACGAAGTTTCAATCCAACGGCGAATTCGCCTTGCGACAACTCGATGGCTGCGAATAACTCGTCTCGAGATAAGTCGGACCATTTCCAGTAACGGCCTTCATTAAGCCAGCGGGTAATTTTCTGTTCAACTTCATGTTGAACTTCTGCATTATTCGCTTCAAGTTTCGGAATTGGTGTGCGCTTCTCTGATGTTAATATCGATTCAGCTTGTTCCTTTCCGCACGAGAAAAGAATTAAGAAAAGAGGAAGATGTTTGAATTTCATGGTCAAATCTTACATTGAACCCTGAAAAAGTCCTATATGCAATTTATTCGTAAAATGGATCTAAATACCTGAATTTGATGCTGTTATTTAGCATATCTTTGTGGCCGTAAGAATTATTATGAGATAATTCGAAAAAAGTACTTGTACGAACAAATATTTAATGTACATTTGCAAACCAATTTTTATTAGAAATGGCGAATCACAAATCAGCAATTAAAAGAATCCGTAGCAACGACGCAAAGCGTCTTCGCAACAAATATTACCACAAGACAACTCGTAACGCTGTTCGCAAATTGCGTTCATTGAAGAGCAAAGCGGAAGCTATTGCTTTGTTACCTACAGTTTCGTCTATGTTGGACAAATTAGCCAAGAACAATGTGATTCACTCTAACAAGGCCTCTAACTTAAAGAGCAGCCTTACTGTTTATGTAAATAGTTTGAAATAATAAGTTGTTTTCATTGGTTTGTGTTTTTTTAAGCCGTCTTTTTGACGGCTTTTTTATTTGGCATAAACACGCATAAGTGTTTCTTGACTTACGGAGTATCTCTACTTTCTTTTGCGAAAAAAAGTATGAGTATTAAAATTGATTTGCTAGAGAACGATTTGCCCCGAGAAAAGCTTTTGAGTCAATCGTCAAGGAGTATTACGGATACAGAACTTCTTTCTATTCTAATAGGTTCTGGAAATGCAAAGGAATCGGCTATTCAGATTGCCGAAAAACTACTTCATAAATCTGGAAATTGCTTGCATGAACTTAGTCGCTATTCATTTTCCGAGCTTTCTGCCATTCAAGGATTAGGACCGGCAAAATGCTCTACGTTGTTAGCCGCATTTGAGTTGGGCAGAAGAAAACGTGCTGCTGAACGTAAGAAAGGTGTTTCAGTAGGAAGTTCAGCCCATGCGTTCGAAATCTTTCACCAACATCTTTCCGATTTGAATCACGAGGAAATGTGGGTGCTTTTCCTTTCCAGAAACAATCAGGTTATTAAACTCGAGAAAGTCTCTGAAGGCGGATTCAGCGGAACAGTTGTTGATCCGAAGCGCATCTTTCATTTGGCGCTTCAGCACAAGGCCTCGCAACTCATTATTGCGCATAACCACCCCAGTGGCAACCTTACACCAAGCGGAGAGGATATTCGCATAACTGAAAAGCTTATTCAAGCCGGAAGATTGCTTGAGTTACAAGTTTTGGATCATTTGATTGTAACTGAGAGCAGTTATTATAGCTTTGCAGACGAAGGAAAAATGATCGCATGAAAAAAATTATGACAGTAGTGGGTGCTCGTCCGCAAATTATTAAATCTGCTGCCATCACTCGTGCGATTGAAAACGATACTTTTCTTCACGAAATTAAAATTCATACGCAGCAGCATTCTTCAGAGAGTATGTCTGGACAATTGTTTTCCGATTTGAAAATTAAATCTCCAGATATTTTGTTGGAAGCTCCTTCCGGAAATACAGTCGAACAGATTGCGCACATGTCTATGTCGCTTCAAAAAGCCATAGAACTGCACTCTCCTGATATGGTTTTGTTATTTGGAGATACGAACAGTACCCTTGCTGGTGCATTAGCCGCAGCGCACATGCAAGTGCCCATTGCGCATGTAGAAGCGGGACTTCGTTCCTTCAATAGACAAATGCCTGAAGAAATCAATCGTGTCACTACTGATCATTTGAGCACGTTGCTATTCACTCCTACTTCCACCGCTACTCTTCAACTTCAAAAGGAAGGATACAGCAATTCAGATGTTTTAGGTGCGACAGCTGCGAATGCTGCAGTTGTTGAATGCGGTGATGTTATGTTAGACAATGCACTTTATTATTCGAACGGAATTGCGAAGGAAAGAGGGAATTTTATTTTCCTTACACTTCACAGACCTTCGAATGTCGATAATCCTGAATTACTCCTGCCTTTCTTGCAAGAGTTGGTTCAAATTGCTTCTGACTTAAAAATGGAACTTCATTTTTCCATTCATCCAAGAACAGCAAAATCGTTAGAAGATTCAAATTTGAAGGATGAATGGGAACGTTTGAAATTGACTTCCAATTTCAATCTATTTCCACCTTTCAACTATACCGAAACACTGGGAAAACTCACGCAAGCTTCGCTTGTATGGACAGATTCTGGTGGATTGTGTAAGGAAGCGTTTTACATGGGAACTCCTTGTTTAATACTTCGAAGCGAAACGGAATGGACCGAGTTGGTAGATCACGGCTATGCCAAAGTCGTTCACAACGACTTGGAAAAAATAAGAACTGAAAGCCTGAATTTCCTTCAACACGGAATGCCGGATTCCCTTCCATTGTATGGAAATGGCCATTCGGCAGAAATTATTTTATCGAGCATCAAATCATTTTTCGCTTGATTGCCATTTATTCTGAAATAGATTCACCACGATTGAATTATGCTTTAAAGGCGTTGTTCGAGCCTGTTTCGGTTTCGTTTTTCATTTTGAAAAGCAAAAGTGAATTCGATGAATTCAATGGTGCGAAATTGATTTACTCGGAAGTTGTATGGGACAATCACTTACATATTCCATCTTCCTGCTTTTTCAAGGATCATTCAATTGTCAAATCTGAACAATTTGATTTTCCTTTTGAAGTCCCAGAGAACGGCGCTTTTCATTTCAATTTTGATGTCTTTGCAGCGAGTTTCATTATACAGAGTCGCTTTGAGGAAGAAGTTGTTTCATCGCGAGATGCTTTTGGTCGATATGAGAGCAAGAATAGCCTTTTAAGCAAGCGCAATTGGCTCGAGCGTCCGTTGGTTGACGAATGGCGTTTAGCCTTGCTTAGGGGCATTCAAGAGCGTTTTCCATTTTTCGACTACTCTCCTACTTCACACCAAGTGCAATTAACGGTTGATGTAGACAGCGCTTATGCTTATTTGCACAAAGGGGTCTATCGCACAATTGGTGGATTCGCGAAGGATGTTGTGACGTTTAAGTTTGGAAATTTATTTCGTAGAATGCTTGTGTTGCTGCGCTTGCGCGAAGACGATTACAACACATACGATTACATTGCATCTCTTCAAGAGAAGTCTGGATTTGATCTGACCTATTTCTTTTTGTTGGCCAACTTCGGTGCCTACGATAAGAATGTTCCCTACACGAGCAAAGCCCTTCAACATTTAATTCAATCTCTTTCGAAGAAGTATTGCTTGGGAATTCATCCGGGCGTTGCTTCGCACGATTCCCTTTCCACATTAAAAGAGGAAATTAGAAGGCTTCAATTCATTACTGAAAAGAAAGTTCTGCATGCGCGCATGCACTACTTGAAAATGAACGGAGCGGAAACCTATCGCAATCTTATTCAATGCGAAATTGAAAATGATTTTACCCTCGGATTCGCCGATGTAATTGGATTTAAATCGGGGACTGCCCTGCCGCATTACTGGTACGATTTCAAACAGGAAAAAGAAACCACTTTGTTGCTGCATCCGTTTGTTGCCATGGACGCTACGTTGAATCGTTACATGAAACTTTCAGCACAAGAAGCAATAGATAAATTGAAAGAATTGAAGCAAACTTGCTCAAGACTTCAAGTGCCTTTTTGTTTGTTATGGCACAACGAAAGCTTTTCTGAGTGTAACGAGTGGAAGGGTTGGAAAGAAGTCGTGGCTGAAGTTATGCGTTGAGTTTCTTCAACTCGAAAATCCCATCTTCCATAACACCATAGGTGTAGTGATGAAGCCAATCTCCGATATTGATGTATTCCGAATTTTCTCCGACCTTTAGTTGCATAGGCAAGTGACGGTGGCCGAAAATGAAATAATCGAAGTGTTGTTTTTGAAGTTGTTCTTTCGCATAAATAGCAAGCCATTCATTCTCTTGACCTAAGAAGGTTTTATCGCTTTCACCAGAGACACTTCTGCTGTAACCGGAACTTATTTGCGCCAACCAAATTCCAAAGTTTGGATGAAGTCTTTCGAAAAGCCATTGACACAATTTAGATGCGAAAAATTTCTTTAAAATTTTATAGCTTTTATCCCCTGGACCCAAACCATCGCCATGACCTATGAAATACTTCTTTCCATTCCATTCGCGAATAATAGGAGCTCTGTGTAAGGTAATTCCGCATTCTTGTGGAAGATAATCGAAGATCCACATGTCATGATTTCCAATAAACCAATGCACGGGTATTCCACTGTCTGTTATTTCAGAAATTTTTCCAAGCAAGCGAGTAAAGCCCCTTGGAACGGCTCTTTTGTATTCAAACCAAAAATCGAAAATATCTCCAACTAAAAATATTTCGCTAGCATCTGTTCTAACTTCTTCGAGCCATTGAACAACTTTCTTTTCACGAATAAGGCTCTCCTCAAAATTTGGAGCACCTAAGTGAAAGTCTGAAGCGAAATAAACTTTGTTCTTCATATTACCTTCCTGCAATACTCCGAATAAGAGCGAATGGCTCTAATCCAACAAGATTAATATTCATCATTACACCGTTGAAGTATCCCGGAAGCTGAGCATCCTGAACTTTGTTGCTTCCATATATCGGAAGAGTTAGACTGCAGATATTCGGAATTAACTCAAACACCGCGGAAGTGTTCCAATAAACTCCTTCGGCATTGTTGTTCTGACAAGCTGGACTCCAAGCATCTAGAATAGTTCCTTGCAATGAAATTCTTATTTTCTCGATTGGAAGTTGAAATCCAACTGTTGTCGAAAGCAAACGCTTTGTTGCACCAACATTGCGAAGATTAACACCTAGGTTTCCCATACCGGTTGACACTTGTCCGGAAGCTAAGCCTGAATATACACCTCTTCCAAAATAGAGGTTATCAAAGGCATAATCATATTCTCCAGAAACACCAGATAATCCGAAAGCTCCTTTTCCAAATGCACCCAGTGCATTGTCATTCGCTTGATAACCTGCAAAGGCTTTAACATACAAATGGCGATCTTTCCTTAGTGAATATTTGAATCGATATTCTCCACCTGCACTTAACAACGATCCGATTTGGCTTGAAGCTTCACGAACATAAGATGCTTGCTGAAGCACACGACCGTTGATGTTCACCATTTGACGAGGACCGATCTTCTGAGACCAATTCGCATCGAATTGGATGAACTCGCGACTTGCATTATCTATATCATAGTCATTATAATTAATACGACTTGTCCACTGGTATTGATAAGCCAAAGACACATTCACGATAGTTCCTTTATTGAAATTTGAAGGTCTATTTCGGAAAGTATATGCAACATAAGGTTTGAAAAGGGTGTAATTATCATATAAATCAACATTGTCTGAACTAAAACTATCCATTCCGAAACGTTGAACTTTGGTTCCCACCGTGAAATTCAATTTGTGAAAGGCAACACTTGAAAATCCATTGATTTGTTTTCTTTCGAAGCTATAAAGTGGAGAAACATTCCACTCGAAATTCTTTCTGAGAATTTGTTTGTTGTGAAGATTCAATCCAAGCATGCTACCATCGTGAACGTTATAGGCATACAATGGAATGTAAAATAACTCAGTTAATTTAGAGTTGTCGATGCTTGTGAAAAACTTAAGTTTAATCGGTTCAACTTTTCTGAATAAACCAGAACTTCTCATGGTGTTGTTCTCTCTATTCACTTCTGGAATTACGCCTTCAGGATCGATTGAATAAGCTGTTGAACTTGGTGCTGATATCCAAATCGATTTTCCAGGAGCAATGGCTTCCTTGGTCCAAATGGGAGTTTTACTTCCTTCAGTTCCAATAGATACTCCACCTGTTGCATAACCCGTGTTCTTTACTTTCACTTTGTATGTCCCAGGTTCAACCGTATTTGGTTTAATTCGAGTTATACGAAAATCAATCTTCTCGGTTGTCTGTATTAATTCATTGAAAAACCAATCGAGCTTCTGATTCGTAGTTTCTTCAAAGACACTTTGAATATCTTCCGGCTGAGGGTGTTTGAATTTCCATTTTTCGAAGTAATTGTGCATGCATTGATCGAACAATGTCTCTCCTAAATATCCCTTTAAATAATAGAATAACACAGCTGTTTTCTTGTAAACAATTCCGCCGTAATTGAGTTCCGTGAAATTATCTGAATGACATTGCAAGGGTTGATCTAAGTTCTGAGAGGCGGAAATTAAATATGAAAGCTCACTTAATGTGCGCTGAGAGAAATCTGCCAAGCCAAACGTTTTGCCCAATCCACCAATTCCTATGGCAGCTCCCAAAGAAGCGCCGGGATACTTTGTATCCATGTATCGATCTTCGTTGAACGAATTCAAGCCTTCGTCCATCCATGCGTTGTCACGTTCGTTACTACCAAGAATTCCATAGAACCAGTTGTGTCCTACTTCATGCATGATTACCGTCTCAAGCATACGGTCATTTCCAGCAGAACCAATAACGGTTACGTTCGGATATTCCATTCCGCCACCTGCGCTTATAGTTCCGTCAACGGCTGTTACTTGATTGTAAGGATAGTCTCCATTCCACAACGAATAATAGTAAATCGCATCGTGCAAGTATTCAGAAGACTTGGCCCACAACCTTGAGCTTTCGGGAGTGAATAACGCCCATGTCGTTACTTGATTCTTATTAGCAGGAGTTTCAACATTTCCTTTTAAAACAATCCAACGCTTATCTGCGAACCATCCGAAGTCGTGTACGCGCGATTGTGTGTAGCGAACGGTTTTCCATTCCTTCGATGATTCAGGAAATTCATTTAAATCACCAGTCTTTAACACATTCTCGGCGATTTTTTGAGAAGCTTTTGCAGCTTCTTCATTCATGAATTCAACTTCAGAGGGTGTTTGGCAATCTCCGGTTGCACCCAAAATGTAGTTCTTCGGCAGTGTAATACTCACATCGTAAGAACCGAATTCACTGTAGAATTCTCCTTGCGTTAAATAAGGCATTTGGTGCCATCCATTTCTGTCGTAAACCGCAGGCTTCGGATACCATTGTGTAATTTGAAAACTTTGACCGATATGACCTAGGCGAGAAATACTTCCACTTGGAATCTTAACTCTGAAAGGTGTTGCGATTGTTATGCTTTGACCAGGTTGAAGCGGTGTTGCCAAAAGTAATTTGCAGATATCGATGTTCTCAGCATCGTATTCCCATGATGTCTTTACTCCGTTTACTTTAAAGTCAAGCGAATCGATATATCCCTTGTTTTCCGCCAATGTGGTAAACAAAACGAAATTGCGCGTTCGTGCTAACTGCTTGGCTAAAGCTGTACCTCTATTTTTATATGCATTCGGCCAAATGTGCATGTAAATTTCATTCAACGCAACTGGGCTGTTGTTTGTGTAAACCAATTCTTCATTTCCGTAAAGCATGTTGCGTTCATCGTCGAGCTTCACATCGATCTTGAATTTCACATCTTGTTGGAAATAAGGTTTGCTTTGAGCAAACGACGATACACTTAATCCGAATGCTACAAGGGCTAATGCGATTTTTTTCATATTGAATTTATAATCCTAATTTTTTCAATTCACTTTCTAATCCACCGCCACGCAGCGATTCGCCCATAGCAACTATTTTTCCTTCTTTGTCTATTAATACCGGGAAAGGAATGCTTTCAATTTCATACAACGGAACCACAGCAGAACGCCATCCGCCTAAATCTGAAACGTGATTCTTCCAAAGTAATCCGTCTTTTTTAATGGCTGCTTCCCAAGCCGTTTTGTTCTCATCCAAGGAAACAGAAAACACATCAAATCCTTTTGAGGCGTATTTGTTAAACACTGCAACGACATTCGGATTTTCCTTTCTGCACGGTCCACACCAAGAAGCCCAGAAATCGAGAAGCACAACCTTTCCACGAAGGCTGCTCAATGCTTTCGTTTCTCCGGTTAGGGTTGGAAGGGTAATTTCTGGCGCCATTTTTCCAACTGCTATATTCGAATTTGAAGCGGCACTTGAACTGCTTGCGTTCTTGATTTGTCCAACCAATTTCTCCAAAGTCTTATACGCCGCAAGGTTTCCACAAGTAGGCTTCGTATCGGTTAAGACGCGCTGATACCAGATGAAATCGAAACGCGGGTCCAAGTTCTGAACAATGGAAATGGCCAATAAACTCGCAGAGTGTTTTTCCAACCAACCTTTTACAAAAGCGTTGGCTTCTTTCTGAGCTGAATTAATTTGTGCAGTCCATTTCGCAACCCATTGAGAGCTGTCTAAACCCGGATCGGTAGAAGGGCGATCGATCTGTGCTTGCGCTTCTGCAAGCTTCTCCATGAGGGGCTCCCATTTTTTCACTAAGTCGATATACTCGACTGTTTGTGGAGATCCTTCGACCTTTGCGTTATTCAAATTTGCAAACTCAGCGGTGATTTCAACATGCTCTGAACTGTCTGTTATGAGTTGAAGAAAATTCCCTTCTTTGAAATAGATTCGGTAAAAGTCTAACGGAAGGTTGCTGTGCGATTTCAAACTGAAACTTCCATCAGAACCAACAACGGTGCTATCGATAGGAAGAACCTTACTGTCGGAAAGCGATTCCAAATAAATCGTTTTTCCTTCAGCACCAGTAATGACTCCTGAAATGGAGTTTGAATTTCCACATGACGCGAAAGAAATTGCAACTGCAATTAAGATGAAAAGATTTCTCATTGATCTAATAATTGTTGAATGAGTCCAGATGCTGTTTTCGGATTGGCTTTGCCTCCACTCTTCTTCATGAGTTCACCCATGAACAATCCGAGCATTCCTTTATTTCCTGCTTTGTAGGCAGACACCTTGTCTGGCCATGCAGCCAAAATCTCTTGCGCTATTTGCTTGATGCTGTCTTCGTCGGCATCTTGAATTAAATTCAATTCAGCAGCCACGTCTTCAGCCATTTTGGAAGAATGATTCGCTAAAGCTGGAAGAATTTTTTCAGCAGCCGTCGAACTTGAAACTTTTCCAGCATCTACTAAATTGATGATGCTTGCGAGTTGTTCTGGAGTAAACGGACTCTGTTCTATTTCGAGGGCTTGTTCTTTTAAGTATCCTTTTACCGGACCCATTAGCCAATTGCAAGCCGCTTTGTAATTTTTCGTTTTTGAAATGATACGCTCGTAATAAAGCGCAGTTTCCTTTTCGCTCGTCAAGACATTCGCATCGTATTCCGATAGATTGAATTCTTTCAAATACTTATGAAGCAACTCTTTTGGAAGAGGTGGCATTGAAGAATGTATGCGTTGAATGTGATCTTCGGTAATGACTACAGGTGGAAGATCGGGCTCTGGGAAATAGCGGTAATCTTGCGCATCTTCTTTGCTACGAAGCAAAGAGGTAGTTCCGTCTGCAGCGTTGAAGCTGCGCGTTTCTTGATTGATTGTTCCACCTGCCTCAATGATATCGATTTGACGAGTCATTTCGTGTTCAATGGCACGTTGCACATTTCGAATGGAGTTCATGTTTTTCACTTCGCAACGCGTTCCGAATTCAGGCGCGCCTTTCTTTCGAACTGAAATATTCGCAT
>JBIKRF010000156.1:0-3424 GCA_044349305.1 Flavobacteriales bacterium | reverse complement strand
ATGGATTGTAACCGTATGAATTATTTCCGTAGGGATAACCACCGTAATTGTTTGGGCCATAATTTCCATATCCACCGTAATTGTAATTGGGGTTAAAGGAATTGTAGCCAGTACCATAGCCCAAGCCGTAGTTGGAAAAGGTGTTCAGACCATAGCTTAATTGCCATCCACTAATCGGATTGAACGATGCCCTTGGATTTGTTCCGCCACTGATAGAATTGGATCGGTTTGCATAGGTTGGATCGTAATAATCATCTTCGCCTCCCGATACACTAGCTTGAATAGAATTATCGTAGAACAATTCCTTTCCATTCCAATACATTTCGTCATCTTCAGCACGTGTGCGATCATCTGATAAATTTTCAAAACTCGCACATGAACTCAAAGCACTGAGAGCTGCGGAGAAATAAAAAAGTCGCTGTATCGCATTCATAATCGATTAGATTTGATAGTTTAAAGGTAATAAGGTTTTACATTTGCATCTTCGAAAAAAGAAACAATGGCAGAGAAAATTCCAACAAGAAAAGAAGACTACTCGAAATGGTATAATGAACTTGTGATGCAAGCCGATTTGGCTCAACACAGTGAGGTTAAAGGTTGTATGGTTATTAAACCTTATGGCTATGCTATTTGGGAAAAAATGCGCGACCAACTCGATATACGATTCAAAGAAACGGGCCATCAAAACGCGTATTTCCCGTTGTTGATTCCGAAGAGTTATTTGAGCAAGGAAGCGGCGCATGTAGAAGGTTTTGCCAAAGAATGTGCCGTTGTTACTCATTATAGACTGAAGTCTCAAGACGGTGGAGTTGTCGTAGATCCAGATGCAAAACTTGAAGAAGAGTTAATCATTCGTCCAACCAGTGAAACCATTATTTGGAATACCTACAAAGGTTGGATTCAGAGTTATCGCGACCTTCCGCTTCTGATTAACCAATGGGCGAATGTTGTTCGTTGGGAAATGCGCACAAGACTTTTTTTAAGAACTGCCGAATTCTTATGGCAAGAAGGCCACACTGCACATTCTACCGCTCAAGAGGCCATTGAAGAGACCGAGCGCATGCTTGATGTCTACGCAGAATTCGCTGAAAATTTCATGGCGATGCCTGTTGTGAAAGGAAGAAAATCAGAGAGTGAGCGTTTTGCAGGAGCGATAGACACTTTGTGTATTGAAGCTTTAATGCAAGACGGAAAGGCGCTTCAAGCGGGCACTTCACATTTCCTAGGACAAAATTTCGCTAAAGCATTTGATGTTAAGTTCGCAACCAAAGAGGGAAACTCAGAATATGTTTGGGCAACTTCTTGGGGAGTTAGCACACGCCTAATGGGAGCGTTAATCATGACGCACAGCGATGATAAAGGCCTTCGTGTTCCACCTAAGTTGGCACCTATTCATGCGGTAATCGTTCCTATCTACAAGGGACTTGAGCAACTTGAAGTGATTCGCGAAAAAGTTCTTCCTCTTGTAAAAGCATTGAAAGCAAAAGGCATTGTTGCGAAGTTCGACGATGATGACAGCAAGCGCAGTGGATGGAAATTCGCTGAATATGAATTGAAAGGTGTTCCCGTTCGTTTGGCAATTGGTCCAAAGGATTTAGAAAACGGAACTGTTGAAATTGCACGTCGAGACACTTCTGAAAAATCGACTGTGTCGTTCGAAGGAGTGGAAGGCACAATTGAACAATTATTAGAAGACATTCAAGCGAACATGTTCAATCAAGCTTTGGAATTCCGAAATGGGCACATGACCGAGGTTGACGATTATGAAACTTTTAAAAAATTACTCGACGAAAAAACAGGTTTTTTCTTGGCACATTGGGACGGAACGCCAGAAACAGAAGAGCAGATTAAGCAAGAAACAAAAGCAACCATTCGCTGTATCCCATTCGACGGACCAACAGAACCGGGAGTTTGTATGGTAACAGGAAAACCAAGCGAGCGTAGAGTTTTATTCGCAAGAGCATACTAATATGGAAACTCGAGAATCAATACTTTCTTTACTCAAAAACAAAAGTGTTTTAAAGCAAGATGTTTTTCATAACACCATTGCTCAGTTTAATTCACTGAAAAACGTGTTAAAAAACACTATTCAAGAATTAACAGAACAATTTGGAAATACCGATTCGCGAGTATCTTTTGAATACCGCGACAGAGGAGCTTTTCAATGTGAAATTCGTGTTGCGGGTGACCTGCTTATTTTTCAAATGCACACCAATGTGTTTCAATTTGAACAAGAAAGTAGTTTCTGGCAAACGGGATATTTAAAAGAGCATCCCGAAAACAGTTATGTTGGAACCATTAACGTTTACAATTTCCTTTCAGATTCATTTAGATACGACAGAACATCGGACGTTGGCTATTTGCTTGCGCGCGTATTTATAAATAAAGAAAATCATTTTGTGGTTCAAGGAAAGAAGCAATTGGGAATCATGTTCAACGATATCGTAGCGTCAAATTTCGACCTAGCCAATCAATCGAAATTCATTGAACAAGTCGTTCTTTATGCATTAAATTTCGATTTACTTATTCCACCATATGAAAACCTTCATCAAATCACTGTTGAAGAGATGCAAGACATAAACCACAGCGGAAGTTTAGCTACTGGTAAAAGAATGGGATTTCAATTCAGCACATTGCGATAATACGCTTTTTGTTTATTTTAGTGACATGATTTCTTTTGTTAGATTACTATTCACAGCCCTTCCTTGTATACTTTGCTCTTCTCTAGAAATTCTCGGACAAGGGGGAAGTTACACATACAGACAAGTCGCTGTGCTAGATTTAACCCAACGGAACAGTGAAATAGATTCTTCGCGCACACGATCTGCTCGTCACATAATGCAGGTCACAGGTGTTCCTTTCGTAGAAACAACCGATTTTAACTTCGCGCTTCAACATAAAATAGTGTTTATTGCACCTCGAATTAAATCATCCACTTTCACAGACCAAGAAGAGGCACTTCTCCACGAATATGTCTACAATGGCGGCACTGTAATAGCCTCTAATTGCTATGCACCTGACTTGTATAATCTATTTGGAATAGTGGATTACGGAGTCGATGACTTAACCAAACGTTTCATTTGGAACATATACGCTGAATCGAATTACTTCGACCGAATAAATGACGATAAGGAAATTTTTGTTTCACTCGGCGACACCTCGAACAATACGCCCATCTTCGATCACAAATACTATTTTCCAGCTTCAGGCGCCGAAGTTTTAGCAAACTACGAAAACAACTTTCCTTGCCTTGTAAAAAATGAATACGGAACAGGAAACACGTTTTTGTTTGGTATTGACTTGAAGGATGTTATTGCCCGAAATCTACTGAACAAAGACGACGACGCACACCGTACCTATTCAAACGGATTCGAACCAACTACAGATACGTTCATTTTTTTTGTTATGAATGTTTGTCGAAAAC
>JBIKRF010000155.1:0-3440 GCA_044349305.1 Flavobacteriales bacterium | reverse complement strand
CCACAAAAATGACCAATGAACTATATGCCGAGGCGTTTGCAAAGGCATACGGAATGACAATTGTCGGACTGCGATACTTTAACGTGTTTGGTCCGAAGCAAGATCCGAACGGCGCTTATGCGGCTGTAGTTCCGCTGTTTATTAAGGCAGGATTAACCAATACCCCTCCAACCATTAACGGAGACGGCACCATTACGCGTGATTTTACCCCAATAGAAAACGTAGTCCAGATTAATACAAAAGCACTTTTATCAGAAACGTTAGAGAGTGCTACGCATTATGTATTCAATGTGGCTTGCGGACAAACGACCGACTTAAACACGTTGTGGGATTTAGTTAAAACAGCAACTAACGCAAATGTTAATCCGCATTATGGCTCCAATAGGCCGGGTGACATTTTCTTTAGTTTAGCCGATGTGTCTTATGCAATGGAACAATTAAACTACATACCGAATACGAATTTGAAGTTAGCCATTGAGCAAGCGGTAATTGATTATAAATTGCGTTATGCGTTCTAACTGCTATTTTCTTTGGAGAATAATTTTTTGTTTTAGTTATTCATCGTTTCTTTGAGGTTAAATCTTTTAAAAATCAGAGAGTGAAATCGAAAATCTGGCTTTCTTCTCCCCACATGGGCGGTGAAGAAATTAAATATATTGAAGAGGCATTCAGGGAAAATTGGATTGCACCCTTGGGGCCGAACGTCAACGGTTTCGAAGAAGATTTAAAAGAGTATTTGAATATTGAGGCAGCTGCTGCTTTAAGCTCGGGCACAGGCGCCCTTCATCTGGGTTTGGTTCAGTTGGGTGTAAATGCTGGGGACTATGTGTTTTGTCAAACTATGACTTTTTCAGCTTCCGCCAACCCAATTAAATACTTAGGAGCAAACCCTGTTTTTATAGATTCCGAAGAAGACACTTGGAACATCTGTCCGAGTGCGCTTGAAACGGCAATCAACGACTTACTAGGTAAAGGAATTCAAAGGGAAAAGCTTAAAGCCATCATTCCTGTTCACTTGTACGGTATGCCTGCGAAGATGCATGAACTCATGGCTGTCTCAGAGAAATACAACATTCCTGTTTTAGAAGATGCAGCAGAGGCTATAGGAAGTGCTATCAATGGAAAGAAATGCGGGACATTCGGAGATTTGGGCGTTTTCAGTTTCAACGGAAATAAAATAATTACCACCAGTGGGGGTGGGGCCTTAGTAGGTAAAGACGAAAGTAAGATCAATCACACGCGTTTTTTAGCAACACAAGCCAAGGACGACGCCCCTCATTATGAGCATTCTCATGTGGGATATAACTACCGGATAAGCAATGTGGTTGCTGGTATTGGACGTGGACAAATGAAAATCCTGGAAGATCGGGTAAAACAACGACGCGAAAATTTCAACAAGTACTACAGACGATACAAAGATGTTAAAGGCGTTGTTTTTCAACCTGAGAAATACGGGAGTTTTTCCAATCGTTGGTTGACTTGCCTCACCATTGACCCGAGAATCACCGGCTATACAAGAGAAGATGTAAGACTTGCTTTAGAGTCTGAAAATATAGAATCACGCCCGCTTTGGAAACCGATGCATTTGCAACCCATTTTTCAAAATGAGTTGTATTACGGGGCTAATGTTTCAGTAGAATTGTTTGAAAACGGATTGTGTTTGCCCAGCGGTTCTAATCTAACGGCTGAAGATTTCGAAAGAGTATTTGCCATATTAGATAAGTTCTTTATCTAAAGTTATTCCCTTATTATTTATCGTAAATTAGTGACCTAAATGAAGGTGGCTAATTCTATTCTTATCACCGGCGGTGCCGGATTTATAGGCTCTCACGTGGTTCGACATTTGTTGCGAACACACGAGAATCTACATGTCGTTAATCTCGACAAACTGACCTATGCAGGAAACCTCGAGAATTTGAGCGATGTAGAACACAGTTCTAATTACTCGTTCGAAAAAGGAGACATTGCAGACGCAGCATTTGTGCAATTGCTTTTCGACAAATACAATTTTTCAGGAGTCATTCACTTGGCTGCAGAGTCGCACGTAGACCGCAGCATAACGAACCCCATGGAGTTCGTGCAGACCAATGTGGTGGGCACGGTTACTCTATTAAACGCTGCCGTAGCAAATTGGAAAAACAATTTCGAAGGAAAACGTTTTTACCACGTCTCTACCGACGAGGTGTACGGAGAGTTGCACAACCCTGAGGAGTTCTTCACCGAACAAACTCCTTACGATCCGCGTTCGCCGTATTCCGCTTCCAAAGCGGCTTCCGACCATTTCGTGCGCGCATACGGAAACACATTCGGGCTTCCAATTGTGATCAGTAACTGCTCGAACAACTACGGTCCGAATCACTTTCCAGAAAAATTAATTCCACTTATCATTCACAACATCATTCACCAAAAACCACTTCCCGTATACGGAAAAGGAGAGAATGTGCGAGACTGGTTGTATGTTGAAGATCACGCACGAGCAATAGACGATGTTTTTCACAAAGGAAAAATTGGAGAAACCTACAATATTGGTGGATTCAACGAATGGAAGAATATAGATGTGGTGAAGTTGCTTTGCAACATCCTCGATCGAAAATTAAATCGTGCTGAAGGCGAATCGGAAAAACTGATTCAGTTTGTCACCGACCGTGCTGGACACGACTTGCGTTACGCCATAGATTCAACCAAGATTACGAATGAATTGGGATGGAAACCTTCGCTTCAGTTTGAAGAAGGATTGGAGAAAACAGTCGATTGGTATTTGAACAATTCCGAATGGCTAAACAACGTAACTTCGGGGAACTATCAGAATTATTACTACAGCATGTACGCGAACAGATAAGCTTATGAAAGGAATTATTCTCGCCGGCGGCTCCGGTACACGTCTTCATCCGCTTACATTGGCGGTTAGCAAGCAGCTCATGCCTGTCTACGACAAGCCCATGATTTATTATCCGCTATCGGTTCTCATGCTAGCGGGTATTCGTGAGATATTAATCATTTCTACTCCTCATGACTTACCTGGATTTAGAAAGTTATTGGGCGACGGTTCGCAATTGGGTTGCACGTTCGAATACGCTGAACAGCTCGAGCCAAATGGTCTCGCTCAAGCCTTTGTCATTGGAGAAGAATTTATTGGGAAAGAAAAGGTCGCACTTATTCTAGGCGACAACATTTTTTACGCAAGCGGCTTAAGCCAATTGCTTCAGGCAAGTACTCAAGTTGAAGGAGGAAAGGTATTTGCTTATCACGTGAACGACCCCGAGCGCTACGGTGTTGTGGAATTTGATTCAGAAGGAAAAGTTATTTCCATTGAGGAAAAACCTTCAGAACCCAAAAGCAATTACGCTGTTCCTGGATTGTATTTCTACGACAACTCAGTGGTTGAAATTGCCAAGAACCTCAAGCCTTCTGCGCGCGGAGAATACGAGATCACCGATGTT
>JBIKRF010000154.1:0-3516 GCA_044349305.1 Flavobacteriales bacterium | reverse complement strand
GTATCAATTTTATTTAATGGAATTTCTTCGTGGTCGTTTCCAACAAAAACTCCTTCTTCGTTAATAGAAGTGACCATTAACTCTTGAATGGCGCCCGGACGCAAATAATCTGTCATAATGCAAAGTAAGCGCAGAACAGCTGAATTCAAGGTGTTTTAGCTATTTAGTTTTCAGACTTCGCTTGTTCGTCTTACATTTGAGGTATTAACCTTAAGCCATGAAATCGTTTTTACTGACCGCCTCATTTGCCATTTTAGCAGTTTTGAATAGCCAAGCGCAATGCGCTGCTGACGAGACCGCCGTGACTTTTGTGATGCATACAGATGCCTGGGCTTACGAGAATTACTGGCAATTGAACTTAGATGGAACGGGGTGCAACCCCACGCCCATTGCGGAAGGTGCAAACTTGAACGTTGGCTGTGCAGGAACCGAATCAGATAACAGTCCGAATGGATATGCAAATAGCACAGTCATTACTGAGGGACCTTTTTGCCTAACAAACAACACCGCCTATGAACTGATTTATGTCGACTCTTATGGAGATGGCGGCTTGGTGATTGAAGTTTTTGAAAATGGCGCATTGACACATGTGTACAGTGGAGGTGGTACCGGAAATACTTGGACATTCACCATTGGTGTCAGCACTGCTCCAGTTTATGACAGTCCTTGCAGCGCAATTGAAATCACAGCCGACGGTCCGTCATTGTTGTTGAACAATACAGATGCTATCGCTGGATTTGGTGAAATTGCTCCGGCAGGCGTTGATTGCGGAGTTTACGGTTTTTGGTGTGAAGGAAATTCAACCAATTCCATTTGGGCGAAGTTCATTCCGACAACAAATTCAACCTCCTTTGAAGTAACCACTTGCAATCCGGGAACAAGCACCGACACACAGATCGCGATATACAAAGTAACAGACTGTTCGAATTTCGCGACGTTCGATCTAATTAGTTCGAATGACGATATGATAGGCGGGTGCTCGGCTGGAGAACTTTACGCTTCTCAAACTTACACCTCTTGCCTAGAAGCTGGGCAATTGTATTTGATTCAGATCGACGGCTGGGAAGGATCTGTTGGCGACATTGAATTGTCGGTGCATACATACAGCAGCTCTACTTCTTGGGACGCTCTAGTAAACGGAATTAGTTGTCCGCTTAACAAAGGTGAAACTGGCGACGGAAGTGTTTATCCTTATAGCGTTGGCGCAGGTGCCAACTTTACTTCGGTTTGGACCGGTCCTTTTGGATTTACCACTTCCGATCAATATTTGCAAAATGTAGATCCAGGGACTTACAACTTAACAGCTACAAGCGGATGTGGTGAAGTTCACACGCAAACTTTCGATATTGTTCAGCCTGAACCTTGGATGGTTACAACCAACATCATTCTTCCGAGTTGCGACTTGAATGACGATGCCGCTATTGAAGTGAATGTGGCTGGTGCCACTGCTCCCTATGAATTTTCATGGACCGACGGCACGGGCACTCCCCTTCCAGCAGACAATCCATTAACCGGAATTGGAATTGGGTCTTACAACATGGTTATCACCGATGACAACGCATGTACCTATCCGTATTCTTTCACAATTGCCGATTGCGTTGGTATTGATGAAATGGAAATGGCTTCTTTAAATGTTTTCCCGAATCCATCTAACGGATCATTCACCATTAATCATGACGCTTTGAAAAACGCATCTTGGAGTTTGTATGACATCTCTGGGAAATTGATTCATTCGGAAAGAATCGCATCGGGAAGCACCTCTACTTTCGTGAATGTAAACATCCCTTCGGGAGTTTATTCTTTGCGCATCATTGCGGAAGATATGCAGATTCAGAAGAGTGTTGTTGTGGAATAAAAGTCCACTACAGACCAAGTGAATTTTCACAAATAATATTTAATTTAGCAACATGAAACTTGTCACACTCGAGGAAACTCTTGATAGATATATCGGAATCCATTCAACAGAGAAAAGAAAAAAGTTCGAACAAGACTTACTTCTTGACTTGTCAGACAACAATTCTGGCGACTGGTGTATAGAAGAAAATTAATTCGAGGGCAACTTGAAATTTAATTATCTAACTACAAACTCATCAACTTCTCTTTCAAATCCTGAACTTGGTTTGAAGAAACGTTTCTGTGAAATACAAAACGAAGCCATACAGGTCCAAACGGGAAGCATTTAATTCCAACAGCATTTAACTTCTCAATCATCTCTGCAGAAGAGTTGCTCGTTGGTCTCCAGATTACTATGTTCGTTTCCACCGGCATAATCTCGGCGCAATAAGAAACTGAACTTAAAACACTTCCAATTGCTTTCGCATGCGCATGGTCTTCATGCAAGCGAAAGCGTTCTACCCTCATGGCATGCAGACCAGCTGCGGCAAGGAATCCAGCTTGACGCATTCCTCCGCCCATACTCTTTCTGCGACGACGCGCTTTCAAGATAAATTCTTTAGACCCCACCAAGAAACTTCCAACCGGCGCTGAAAGCCCTTTGCTTAAACACACACTTATTGAGTCATAAGCCTTCGCGTATTCTGCTGGACTCACCTTTGTTTCTTCCAATGCGTTAAACAATCGCGCACCGTCGCAATGCAAAGCCATTCCATTCGCTTTGCACACTTCTTGAATTTTTAAAATTTCATTGAAATCCCAAATGGCTCCTCCCCCTTTGTTCACGGTATCTTCGGTGCAGACCAAAGAGGTGTTCGGCAAGTGCACATCTGCTCTGTTGTTGATATTCGCTTTGACTTGTTCTGCGTTGAACATACCGCGCGGACCTTCAATTAAACGAACAGAACTTCCACTGTTCAACGCAATTCCTCCGCCTTCGTAAATATAAATGTGCGCTAGGTTGCTGCAAATCACTTCATCTCCCGGACGGGTATGAACATTTATCGCAATTTGATTCGACTGCGTTCCGCTTGTGCAGAACAACGCGGCTTCCATACCGAAAAGCTCTGCAGCATATGCTTCTAGCTCATTCACTGTTGGATCTTCTCCAAACACATCGTCGCCCACTTGCGCTTCAAACATTGCCTTTCTCATTTCGTCTGAAGGAAGAGTGAAGGTGTCGCTGCGTAAATCAATTATATTCGCCATAAATGAATTCTTTTTTCAATTCGAACAAAATTAATCGGAATAGTGCTATTCCAATTTTTCTTGGGCTAGCATTTTTGCTTGCCTTTTCGAATGCCGTCTCTGCTCAGCAATGGGGGTATGTAATTTTCAAAGACAAAGGACTTCATGACAATTCCTATCAAAACAATTTTTCAGCAGCAGCAATTGAGCGAAGATTGCTGCAAAACATTCCTTGGGACGAACGAGATGTTCCGGTGAATGAAGAATACATTTCAACTCTTGAGAATTATACCGACAGCCTCTTTGGCGCAAGCCGCTGGTTGAATGCTTTAATTATTGGTGCTAGCGAAAACAGCTGGAAGAAAATTGCTGAACTTCCTTTCGTACGAGAGATCGAATTTTTATCTGAGCAACCCATTGTTCAAGCGGAATTTC
>JBIKRF010000153.1:0-3561 GCA_044349305.1 Flavobacteriales bacterium | reverse complement strand
ACTCCAGCGAAACCTGTACACTCGCACAAATCTTTCTCAAGTTCTACCAACATCTTTTGGTAACCTGCGGTTTGATTCGCTGGCGCGAAAGGATGAATGCTATTGAACTCCGGCCAAGACAATGGAATCATCTCGCTCGTAGCATTCAATTTCATGGTGCATGATCCCAATGGAATCATGGCGTGTGCCAACGACAAATCTTTGTTCTCTAACTTCTTCATGTAACGCAACATCTCAGTTTCACTGTGATGAGAGTTGAAATGAGGATGGGTCATGTACGTAGAAGTTCTTTCCATTGAACCGAATGAACATTCGGTAGTTAAACTAACCGATCCTTCTTTTCCAGTTAGAATGAAATACAATTCATTCAAATCGGCAGGCTTCGTTCCTTCATTCAATGAAAGACTCACTCCGCCTGCGTGGAAGTACATGTTTACGTTTTTAGCAGCTGCGCGCTCTTGAATTCCTGCGTCTGCAGAAGCAATGGTTAACGTGTCGTAGAACGAAGTGTTCACCACGTTCATTCCTGCACTCACCAAAGCGTTGCGCAACGAATGCGTATATGTATGTATACGCGTTGCAATGCTCTTCACGCCTTTTGGTCCGTGATATACGCCATACATAGAAGCCATTACAGCTAACAAGGCTTGCGCAGTACAAATGTTTGATGTTGCTTTCTCTCTGCGAATGTGTTGCTCACGCGTTTGAAGCGCCATGCGATAAGCAGTGTTTCCGTGACGATCTTTCGATACACCAATGATACGTCCTGGCATGTTACGCTTGAAGTCTTCTTTCGTTGCGAAGAAGGCTGCGTGTGGTCCGCCGAATCCCATAGGAACACCGAAACGCTGCGAGTTACCAAAGCACAAATCAGCACCCCACTCACCCGGAGGTGTTAAGGTAGCCAATGCCATTAAATCAGATGCTACAGAAACGTAAACGTCGTTTGCGTGAGCGCCTTCACAGAACAATGAATAGTCCTCTACACTTCCTTCAGCATTTGGGAATTGAACGCAAGCACCGAAAAACTCTGGAGTAAATAAGTGTGTCTTGTAATCGCCAATCACCAACTCAATGCCTAAGTGGAAGGCACGTCCTTTCAATACGTCAATGGTTTGAGGATAAGTCTTCGCATCAACAAAATACTTGTTTGCGCCGGCTTGCTCTTTCGCTCTTGAACGGCTGTGGAAGAACAAAATCATAGCTTCCGCACCAGCAGTTCCTTCATCTAACAAACTCGCGTTTGCAATAGGCAAAGAAGTCAAGTCGGTAACCATGGTTTGGAAGTTCAACAACGCTTCTAAACGTCCTTGTGCAATCTCTGCTTGATAAGGAGTATAGGCGGTGTACCATCCTGGATTTTCAAAAATATTTCTGAGAATAACTGTCGGCGTAAGTGTTGGGTGGTATCCCAATCCAATGTAGTTTTTCGCAACCATATTCATTTTTCCCAATTCCCAAATGTGACTTAAATACTCGTCTTCGCTCAACGCGGCCGAGACATTTAACGGAGCCTTCAAGCGAATATGCGCTGGAACAGTCTCGTTAATCAATTGGTCAATAGAGTTCACACCAATGGTTTGTAACATGTGTGATACTTCTTCTTGGCGAGGGCCGTTGTGGCGATCTCTGAAATTAGTAGATGACATACATTTTGTCTTTAGGTCAGCAAATATAGGTTACGCCTTTCAGTACAAAATACAAGATTTTTATCAAGGTGTTGTACTTTTGAACTTCTATGTCTGAATTACCAACTATTTCGAAAGAGCTTTCGAAGGAAAAACGCTACAAAGCCGCTTGTGCTCAGGCTTTTGCCTTGTGTAACGGCGAACCGAATTTTATTGCCAAAGCCGGGAATGTTATGGCTTTGCTTAAGGAAAATTTCGATTTCCTCTGGGTGGGCATCTATATCGTGAATAACAACTCATTGAATCTCTTTGTTTTTCAAGGGCCTGTTGCCTGCACGCAGATAGACCACGGCAAAGGTGTTTGCGGAACATCATGGGCCAATGGAGCTTCGATAATTGTTCCGAATGTCGACGAATTTCCTGGCCATATCGCTTGCAGCAGCGCTTCAAAAAGTGAAATAGTAGTACCAATTATAAAGGGAAATGAAGTGATTGGAGTGCTAGACGTAGACAGTTCACAACTCGATTTTTTCGATGAGGATGACTTAACAGGATTGGAAGAAATAGCGAATATTTTAGCGAATGAAGTTTTTTAATCTGCGAAATACTCTTTTCATAAGCATTGCACTCATTGCAGTTGGATGCGCTCAAGTGCGCGGTCTTAACGGTGGAGTGAAAGATATTGACGCGCCAAAATTGCTAACGCAGAGTATTGATTCGTTCGCCACGAATGTTTCAGCCAATTCGCTTGTTCTGACTTTCGATGAGTATATTCAAGCGGGTGCAGCCAATGAAGTTATCGTATCTCCTGCCCTAAAGCAACCACCAACCTTATTGTGTAACAAACGTATTGCAGTTCTTTCTTGGCTCGACACCTTGAAATCGAACACAACGTACACTGTAGAATTTGGCAATGCCATTTCAGATTTGAATGAAGGAAATAGAGCTTCCTTGACGTTTGTTTTTTGTACCGGAAGTACCCTTGATTCTGCGTTTATCCGCGGCGCAGTTTACGATGCGCAAAAAGGCGGAGTGCCTGAAAAGGCAACGGTTATTTTATATTCCGATAGTTTAATGGGAGCATTGGCATACGCGAAAAAAGTTGACGAAAAGGGCGAGTTTGCCTTCAATTATTTGCCGAATGCGAATTTCCATGTCGCAGCTTTTTCAGATCTTAATGAGAATAGAATATGGGATGAAAATGAAGTGGGAGATTTCATGGAGAACCCTGTTTCAACCCAAGGAAATTATCCTTTGAATTTACGATTTTCGCCGAAGAAGCTTGAGGAAATCTCAGAGGAAATGTTTAAAACAGATTCTGTCGGAACTGGATTTATTGTTGGTGCGTATGGTCTAATTGAAAAAATAAAATTGGCTCCGACAGAGACGAGTGTGCCTTTCAAATATGGATCACTGAACAATAGCGATACGCTCTTTTTTGCCCTAGGGGGAAGACAAGGATTGGTTCCAAATAACAATTTTGAAGGAGTATCTTATTCCTTCAATCAGCTTCCTGCAGATACCTTAAGTGTGTTTTTATCGAAATCGGCGAAGTTGAAGAAATTTAAATTTTATGGCGACATTCAGCAAGATCCAAAGTCGCTTATAATGATTAAAACCCCTGCTTATTCAGTTCTAAAACGAAACACATGCGAGGTGACCATTCAAGGTGTTCAGGCAACAGGTACGCTGGTTGAAACCAACTCTCCCGTGCATTTCGCAGTTCAGGTAGATGCAGGTGTTAAAGAACTCGTTGGCAAAGGCAGCATTCGAATTTTACCAGATGTGTGGGAAACAAGCTACGGCACGACCAACGATACCCTTCAAATCAATTTCGATTTTCCTTCAACTGAAAAACTAGGTAATCTTGAATTATCTATACCATTGCTTGAAGATAAGAGTTTTAAGAAATTCGTTGAGTTGCGGAATGCAA
>JBIKRF010000152.1:0-3575 GCA_044349305.1 Flavobacteriales bacterium | reverse complement strand
CAACCAACTATTTCGATTGCATTCTAACCGTCGACGGACTCATTCCAGAAGCACTTCTAGCCATCCTCGCCGGCTCCTTCTAATCTTCCCCCTTACCTTAAAAAAACTCGCGAAGCATTCGCCAAAGGCATTCGTTCGCAGAACATTCGCCGCAGGCATCAGTGCTTCGCACATTTATACCTATTTTCGTAAAAACTAACCTGATGAAAGAAGTTAATGAAACCCCTAACCCGGTTTCTCAAGTGGAAGTTGTCTCGAAGGTCAGGGCTATTAAACCAGCCGAGCTGTTGCCCAATGCACTATCAAATCTAGATTCCATGGAGTGTAAGTTTCATCCAATGATTGATGAAACTATTCCATATCGCAATTTAAAAAGTGCTGAATCTAAGAAAAGAAGTCTTCACCGACTTATTCGAAAATTAGATGTAAAAAACAGTACTCGTTATCAGCGAACTCCTGAAGATACCTATTGCAATGTCTATTCATTCGACTATTGTTATTTCGCAAAGGTTTATCTTCCGACAGTTTGGTGGACTGACGAATCCATTGAAAAACTTCAACAAGGAGTCGATGTGACTCCAATTTTCAATAAAACTGTTGTTCCCATTTATTCAAGCGCTATCCACGATTGGTTCGGAATATGGGGTGAAAGTTTTGGATGGGAAAGAATGACTTCTCTTACTGAAATTCAGAGACGCGTGACAGAAGAAGGCGGAGTGGGAATGATCTGCGCGAAGAGAAAAACAGTCGGATTATCTGGACACATTGTCCCTATTGTTCCTGAAACAGAAAAGAAAAAAGCGTTTCGTGAAAACAATGAAGTTCTTTATCCACTTCAATCACAAGCTGGAAAATTGAACTACAATTACTTCGCGAGAAAGAGACGAGATTGGTGGAACCACAGCAGATACTCTTCCTTCGTGTTGTATTACCATGTGTAATTGAAGTGTCACACTTCACCCTTCAACATAAAAAAACAGAAATTAAAATTATCAATAAGCTCCTGAAGAATGAAAAACAACCCGATTAGAAAATATTACTGGGGCATTGGGTTAGAAAACGAAACATACTTGCAATTCGAAGAATCGCTTGTTGTTTCCGGACAGTTCATTCAAGAAAAAATGGGTCGTGAGCGATACAGCATCGACTACCTGAAGTGTTATCGCGACGGAAGCCTAGAAAAACTTTTAGCTCGCGCCTTTGACTCGGACAAAAACTATTTGGTAAGTCAGATGATGAACAGTCACTCGCTGGAAAAGCTCGACATTCATTTTCAACACAAGACCATTCAATCAGCTCCTCCTCTACTCGACAATCCTGATTATGCTGGAAAGTCAATACTGGAGCTCTTCTTAGAAAAACAACCTTTTCAAATTCAAAGCATGCTTACGCAGAAGAACAATCCCATGGGATCGATCATCTTCGACGGAGACACCATTGAATTTGTAACGAAATACTACGAGAACAGAACCATTCAGGAGTCTTTCAATGAACTGAAGGCATCGAAAAAATTATTCTTAGACAAACTGAACGAAGCCAAAATTCTTCCAGGCCCACTTACCTATCCGCAATACAACATTGGCATAAACATGTTTATGTCGAATCAGAAGAAACTCGTTCTCTTCAACAACGGAACATTCCATTTCCACATAACACTTCCAACCTTAACGGAAGACAGTCGCATTGTCGATTACGCCGCATTCGATCAAGCACACCACAAAGCCATTTACTTGCTGCAGTGGTTCGAGCCGTTGTTCATTTCAACACTCGGCAGTCCCGATATCATGTCTGTGATTAGCGATAAATTCCACATGGAAGAAAAGTTCGCTGGAGGATCTATGCGCAACGCCATGTCTAGATATACCGGAGTTGGCACCTACCATAAATCTATGCCGAAGGGAAAAGTTCTTACTTTTCCTGTTGATGAATTTAGAAAGCTTTTGAACTTCCAAAAAGAAGAAAACATTTGGTGGCGCGATCGCATTGAATCGGATTTGTGCTATGAACTTCTTTCAGATGTTGGATTGGACTTCAACAGAGAAAAGCTTTATCAAAGCGGTTACGAATTCAGAAGCTTCGATGAATTCCCAACTGAATATCTTCCTGAAGTGTTGCATGCGATTGTGTTGATTTCAGAGCATGCGCAGCACGATGAAGAAATTGAATGGGCAAGCAACAACGTTATCTGGAATAACCTTGTTTTCAAGACGCTTACTCAAGGATATAAAACAGAGATGACCGAAGACGAGAAGAGTGAAATCGTTCGTGTATTCAAACTTCCAGCTTCGCTTCAAAATGAATTACAGGAAGTAAATCGATTAGATGAATTCTTCTTCCAAATTCTTCAGCACCTGCATGACGTTCATAACAACAGCAGTGAATACTTGAAAGCATTCTTGTACGAGAAAACGGAATACGCTCCGCGTTGGGATAATTTCAATGAACATCAAGTTGAACAGCACACCAAGCAATTGGAAGAAGTTTTATAACCGGTATTAATAGCTCGAAGAATTTTTATCCTTCGACCTTCTACACCGTTCACTGCAATACTTTACTTCTTCCCAATTCTTCTCCCACTTCTTTCTCCAGGAATATGGAAGTCCGCATACCGTGCAGATTTTAGAAGGGAGGTTCGATTTTTTCATTGAAGTTCTTTCTTTACTTTTTTCCAAAACGCAAAGAAGGAAGGAAAATCCCTTTTCACCGAAGAAATCCAATCGCGTTCATCTTGAATTCCATTATAAGTGTTCAACGGATGTTCTTTGAAAATGAATTTCAAATCGGGAATTCGTTGTAATTCTGAAAACTCACCCACAAAGATTTGAATATTTGGAATGTTTTCTATCGCCAGATCAATACAAAACTGAATACTCTTTTCTGAAACAGGATACTTTTCGAACACCGAAGGCTCTAGCAAAAGAATGCGTGCGCCCTCTTCATCTTTACGCCACTTGGGATCGAGATTATAGAAGTTGTAGATGAAACAAGTCTCTCCATTCTGTATAATTGGAAAAGATGTGTTCGGAAGTTTTGTTTTCAATTGAAACGATTCCAATTCTCTTAATTCATCAGGAATTCCGATCGTTTCAATTTCTTCATAAGAAACATCTAAAAACGTTTTCGTCTGATTGGAGCTGCAATACTTGTTAATGTTTTCTTGATTCGCGAAATAGAGTTTATTGCTCTTCGCACCGCACACCCATTGCCAACTCAGGGCATTGCTCGCCCAATCGGCGTCTAACAAATGATAATACATCCATTGCGCCGGTTGAAACCAAGCGCATCTCCCCAGATTTGTAGCACATGAAGCAATGTACATACGCAAGTGATTATGTAAGTAACCAGTTTTATAAAACTCTGCAATGCCGTTATCAATTGCCTCAATTCCTGTTTTTCCGTTTATGATATTTAGGGGAACTCCCGCTCTATCTGCGCGAGGTTGAGAATTCCGAATGTCAGCATTTATCTCAGAGCCTCGCGCTATCCAGATTTGTTGCCAGTAGTCTCTCCAAACCAACTCTTTAATGAAGCTCTCGATTTCATCTATTGTGTATCCCTTTTTCATCACCGAATCG
>JBIKRF010000064.1:0-13334 GCA_044349305.1 Flavobacteriales bacterium | reverse complement strand
AATTGAGTTATTCAATTAACTTATAAAGCTCTTTCAAATTCGGCTCTAGAATAATTTCAATTCTTCTATTTCTAGCTTTGTCGTTTACATCTAACGGGTGAAACTCGCTTCTTCCTGAAGCCGACAATTGCGCTGGGTCAATTGAACTGTTCGATGTGATTAGCTTAATAACTTCTGTTGAACGTAAGACACTTAACTCCCAATTGTCTCGTGGAATAGAACCCCCTGAATTAATCTTATCCGTATCGGTATGACCTTCAACAATAATATTCAATCCTTTCTCATCTTGAATAATCTTAGCTAATTGAATAATCGCCAATTTTCCGTCAGGGTTAATGTCTGTTTTTCCAGACGGAAAGAGCAGCTGCGCTTCCATGCTAACGTATACCTTTCCGTTTTCTTCACGCACGGAAATACCTTTGTTCTTGTAGTTCAATAAGGCCGCTTCAAGTTTATCTTTCAGTAATTCACTTGCACTGCGTTGGGCTTGTAGCAATGAATCAAGCTCTTTAATTTTTACTTCTCTATCGAATAAATCCTTTTGAGCTTGCGCCAATGCCACCTGTTTCTCTTTGACCGATTTTTCTAATTTATACAACGAATCTTCCTTGACTTGCAAAGCTTCTTTCGCTCGCTCAAGATCACGCAATAGTTTTTTATTTTCTTCTAAAGAATTGTTGTAAAGCTTCTCGTTTTTAGATAGCAACTCGTTATTCAGGTCATTCACCTTGTCGTACATCATTCGAATTCGACGATATTCCTTTCCGTAAAGTGTAGTATCCTCATTCAGTTTATTGACAGATTTCTTTAGAGTCTCTATTGTAGCGCCCTGCTCCTTGGAAACTGCATTCACATTGTCGAGTTGCTTTTGAAGTTCGGTGTTCTCAACATCAGACTCGTCTTTCGCTGTTTTCATCTCAGCAAATTTTCTTTGCGGAACGCAACCTACAAAACCAATAGCAACAAACAGAGCTAAGGATAATACCACTTGAATCTTTCTCATACTTCTTTTAATGTCTTTCAAAATTGCAGAACAATTCACACGGGATCCCTTTAAAGTTTTTGAATTGTTAACCATCACCTGTTCGTCAAGATTCAATATCTGTTGTCCTGTTATCAAAAAACAAGGGCATTTTCGTGGCCATGAATAACATTTCATTCCACAGCGAGGGTGTTAACACTAAAACACCTCCAAAACGTCTGTTAAAAGCCTGGATTAAAGAATTTGTCTCAAATCACGATAAAAAAGTCGGTGAATTGGCATTCGTGTTTTGTTCTGATGAAAAAATTCTAGAAGTAAACCAAAACTTCCTCCAGCACGATTATTATACAGATATAATAACATTCGATTATTGCGAAGGTGAAATCGTGTCAGGAGATATTTTCATTAGCGTAGAACGTGTGTTCGAAAATGCTACTTCTCACAATGTAAAATACAACGAAGAATTGCTTCGTGTTCTCGCCCATGGCGTTCTTCATCTCATTGGTTTTCAAGATAAAGATTCTGAAAATAAAGTAAAAATGACTCAAAATGAAGACTTGTGTATATCGCTTTTTTTTACTAAATTTGCTCAAGAATTACACTGATGAAATGGGTGTTAAAACTCGTTTCACGTGAAACATAACGAAAAATGAAAAAACATTACAACGTCGTAGTTGTTGGTGCTGGACACGCAGGAAACGAGGCTGCTGCTGCCGCTGCTAACCTTAAAAATAGTGTCTTGCTCATCACTATGGACATGAATAAAATAGGACAAATGTCCTGTAATCCAGCCATGGGTGGTGTTGCTAAAGGACAAATAATCAGAGAGATAGATGCCTTAGGTGGATACAGCGGCGTTGTGTCAGACCTCTCTGCAATACAGTATCGTATGCTGAATTTAAGTAAGGGTCCAGCTATGTGGAGTCCTCGCACACAGAACGATCGCATGCTCTTCGCGGAAGAATGGCGTAACGCGCTTGAACAAACACCGAATGTCGATTTTTGGCAAGATTCGGTAAATGAGATTGTTATCGAAAACAACAGCGTAAAAGGTGTGAAAACCGCGCTAGGCATAGAATTCTCGTGCGATGCGGTAGTTATTACCAGCGGAACTTTTTTAAACGGAGTCATACACATTGGTGAGAAACAATTCGGTGGTGGAAGAATCGGTGAAAAAGCTTCCCATGGAATAACGGAACAATTGGTTTCATTGGGTTTCAGAGCAGGAAGAATGAAAACAGGAACACCGCCAAGAATTGATGGAAGATCACTTGATTATTCCAAAATGGAAGTGCAGGAAGGTGATGTAAACCCACAGCGGTTCTCATTTATTCATCAACCTAAAATAACAAAGCAACGTTGTTGTTGGATAACAAATACCAACAGCGCTGTGCACGAGGTGTTGGCTACCGGATTCGAGCAAAGCCCTATGTTCACTGGTAGAATCACCGGAACAGGACCCCGATATTGTCCGTCAATTGAAGATAAAATTACACGCTTTGCAGATAAAGATTCACACCAGTTGTTTGTTGAGCCAGAGGGGTGGAAAACAGTCGAAATTTATTTAAATGGATTTTCAACAAGTCTTCCTGAAGAGATACAACAAAAGGCATTAAATCTAATTCCTGGTTTTGAAAACGCTAAAATGTTCAGGCCAGGGTATGCCATTGAATATGATTATTTTCCACCTGATCAACTCAAACCCACTTTGGAAAGTAAAGATGTTTCCGGGCTGTTTTTTGCGGGACAAATCAACGGAACAACAGGTTACGAAGAAGCGGCTGGACAAGGAATTGTTGCGGGTATAAACGCCGGGTTATTTGTTCAAGAAAAAGCACCATTCACCCTTCAACGAAATGAAGCGTACATCGGAGTTTTAATAGATGATCTCATCACTAAAAGCACCGACGAACCGTATAGAATGTTCACTAGTCGGGCGGAATATCGCACTCTTCTCAGACAAGACAACGCCGATGAGCGTCTAACACCGCTATCACACGCGATAGGTCTAGCATCTGATGAGCGTATGGAACTTCTGGAAAAGAAGAGAGCGAACATTAAGACCGTGATGAAAACAATAGAAAAAACATCTACATCACCAGAAGAAATCAACGGTCTACTTGAGCAAAAAGGAAGTGCAGCCATTGATCAAAAAATGAAATTAATAACACTGCTCACCCGTCCACAAATTTCATTGGAGGATATTATTTCTGTGAATAATGATTTAGCGGCCCAAATTTCAACGTTAGGTGAGGATAGGGTGGAAGTAGTGGCTGCTGTAGAGATTAGCGTTAAATACGCTGGTTATTTGCAGCGAGAGAAGGATATGGCAGATAAGTTAACAAGGCTCGATCATATACAACTCTCCCCAGAGTTTGACTACCTTAAATTAACTTCTATGAGTATTGAGGCGAGACAAAAGCTTTCCAAGATTCGCCCATCAACAGTTGGACAAGCTAGTAGGATTAGTGGAGTAAACCCTTCCGATATATCCATACTCTTGATTCACATCGGAAGATAATTTCATGTGAAACAATCTACTTTCTTTCTCTCAGTTTTATACCGTCGACTTTATAAAGTTTACCAGCTTTGTATGTTACCGTGTTGATGTAATTACCCTCTTCATCGAAATACATCCAATCACCGTCTAACTCCCCGCCTTCGTATGTACCTCTCATTTCCGGTTTACCGCTAGAGTAAAAATATTCATGCTTTCCAACTGCAACACCTAATTCAAAACTTCCAACGAACATTTTATTTCCATTTGAATGGGTGAATATCCAAACTCCATTTCGTTCATCATCGACGTATTCACCTTCTTCCTTATGATCGTTAATGACACGAATCCATTTCCCTTGTCTCAAACCATCGGCGAAATCTCCTTCCAAAACAACATTGCCTACACTATCATTTTCGACATAGTGTCCATCTAATTTTCCTTTCCGATAATACTCTTCTCTCAGAATATTTCCTGAAGGATAATACCACAACCATTTTCCAATTAACTGGTTATTATCAAATTTTCCTTGTTGTTCAACCTTACCGTTTTCAAAATAATACTTCCAATCACCAACCTTTTTTCCATTTATAAAACTTCCCAATGATCTCAAGGTGCCGTCGGGATAAAAATATTTCCATACTCCGTTTTCTCTATTCAACGAATCGTACTTCCCCTCGCCTTGTTTCACATCGTTCAGATACAATCGTGAAAAAGTAATGTTTCCCGTGGAATCTAGGGTTTGAAATATACCGTGCTTCAAACCATTTTTCGTTCCACCTCTTTCTATGACTCTTCCTTTCGAATCATAAAATTTTTCTATTTTAACAAATTCCGTTTCCTCAATATTCTCCTTCAAAACACCTAATTCGTAAAATTCATATTTCCAGAATTCTCCCTGCTTATTGTATACCTTAAATGTTCCATCCTTCAAACCATTGAGGTAATTCCCTTCTTCCTTTAATCTTCCATTTTCTCGTAGATCTACCCACAAACCAACACGCTGACCATTCTTGTTGTAACGATTTATCTTCTCTTCGGAATAAATAAGCCCGTTCTTGTAGGTGCGGCGTGTAATTATTCTTCCGTCTTCAGCGTATTCTAAATACTTTCCCTCGATAAGATTATTCGTGTAATTGAACGAAGTTCTCATTCCACCGGAAACAAAGAACTCAGCAGCCGGACCTTCCTTTACGTCGGATTTGTAGGTAATTGATCTTTCCTTCCTTCCTAAAGAATCATAAAAACACTCTATTCCAAATTTTAAATTCTCTTTGTATTCGATTGACTGTTGCAATGACCCATCTACTCTAAAAAACTTCCACGTGGAATCCAATTGAAAATCCTTACGATTTCCTTCAGATTTAAGAATACCCGACTGATAATAATTCTTCCAATAACCGTTAGGTTTACCTTGTTCCAGATAACCCTCACTACTCTTCTGGCCATTGCTATACGTGAATATTTTAAACTCTCTTTGCGACCAAGCAGTTAACTGTCCGGCTAGGAGAAGAGTGATTAATATTCCGATTGATTTCATTTTTCAAAGTTCGTTATGATTTCCATTTCAAACGTATTCGAGTGTAACTTTGTTTTCACCAACATCTATTATCTAATTATATTCTTTATAAAAGGAAATAGTAATAGTAATAGGGCTGTTAATTCCGTCAGTAAGTTCTTTCTTGTTTCTTAGGATTTACGGTTATTATCATTGAAGTAACATGTTTTTAACAATTTGAAACAAGTTAATTCTTTGAATTTGAATATCATTAAGCGTAATGAACATAGTTATCGAATTTTCACCTTGTTCATATTCTGTTGTAGGTAATAACTTATTTTATGTTGAAGAATTTCGTTCATAACAAAATCAAAAAACTGAGAACTAAATTTTGATAGGAATTCATTCTGTATAAGCGTCTCTTTAATATGAAATATAAAATTTTGTTTTGATCAGTTATTCACAAGTTAGACACATAAAATATAGAAAGTTGTTAAAAGTCTAACCTTTCCATTCACAACATTATTCAAAACACAAAAGAAAGGAATAAGTTTGTATAAATCTAAATTTTATGAAGCTTTATATAGGGTCTGATCACGCTGGTTTCGAAATGAAAGAAGCCTTGAAAACATGGATGAATACTGAATTTCCTGAAAATCTAATTGAAGATAAAGGTTGTAATTCAATGGAGAGTTGTGATTACGCAGATTATGCTCATGCGGTGGCTGAAAATGTAAAAGGTGATTCACGTGGAATATTACTTTGTGGTTCAGCGAACGGTGTAAGTATTGCTGCAAATAAGCATGCGGGTGTAAGAGCAGCTTTGTGTTGGACGGAAGAAATTGCAACTTTAGCAAGACAACATAACAACGCTAATATTCTTTCGATACCAGCAAGATTTGTTTCTTTCGATGTTGCGAAAGCTATGGTTAGTGCATTTTTTAATACTCCATTCGAAGGAGGAAGACATGCAAAACGTGTAGAAAAAATTGATTTATAAGATGAAAAAGATACTAGGACTATTTTTTGTTTGCTTAAGTTTTTTTGCAGACGCTCAAAACAAGATAGATGAATTCGATAAGCGAGAGACTTATATGAATACTATCACAGTTAAAGAACTGAAGGAACAGTTATTCATACTTGCTGCCGATGAGTTTGAAGGAAGAGAAACCAGTAAACCAGGCCAGAAAAAAGCAGCTGCTTATCTTGAGAATTATTACGAGTCATTGGGATTGGAAAAGCGCTCTATGACGGGTGTTCAGCAGCAGAGCTTCCCATTGCGTAAGCGAAAGCTAACATCTACGATTCTTACTGTAAACGGTAAAAACTATGAAAGTTCGAAAGATATTTTTGCTTTGGATGCAGAAGGATTAGAGGGAACAAAAACATTTACAAGAATTGTTTTTGCAGGATATGGAATAACCCAAGGGAGATACAATGATTATGAAGGGTTGAATGTAAAAGATGCGTTGGTAGTTGTAATGGATGGTGAGCCAAAGACGAAGAAAGGAAAGTCAATCATTTCAGGGGATACCGAGAAGCTAAGTGATTGGTCATATGATCCAGGATTGAAGGTAGCGTTGGCACAACAGAATGGCGCAAAAGCTATCGTGGTTATACGAAGAGATTATGCTACGTTTTTACCACGCATTAAATTCTGGTTAGAATCGGAAAAGATGGAATTGATAGAAGACGTGGATGTAGCTGTTGCTACAGGTATTCCCTTGATTTTCACTAATGAAAAATCTGCGAATGAGTGGTTCAATTTAGATCTTGTGAAAAATCTGGTTGGTTTAAAGAAAAAAAGAAAACCACTATTTTCAAGTAAAACAATAAGGCTTTGTGAAAAAGAAGTTCAAGCTTCGTTGAATGTAAGTGTAACGGATGAAACCGTATCCAGTGAAAATGTATTGGCATTTATTGAAGGAAGTGATGCAACATTGAAGAATGAAATTGTTGTTGTATCTGCCCATTATGATCACATAGGCATTGTGAATGGTGAGATTAACAATGGTGCAGACGACGACGGTTCTGGAACTGTTTCAGCTATGGAAATTGCAGAAGCGTTTATGCAAGCGAAGAAAGATGGGAACGGACCGAAGCGAAGTGTCTTAATTCTTCACGTAAGCGGTGAGGAGAAGGGGTTGTTCGGAAGTGATTACTATACAAGACATCCTGTTTATCCGCTGAAAAACACTGTTTGTGATTTGAATATTGACATGATTGGTCGTGTAGATGAGGCGCACAAGGACAATGAGAAGTATGTTTATTTAATTGGCAGTGATCGTTTGAGTATGGATTTACACAACCTTTCCGAAACGGTGAACAAGCAAACATCTAATTTGAAACTTGATTATACCTTCAACGCTGAGGACGATCCAAATCAATTTTACTACCGCTCAGACCACTATAATTTTGCGAAGAACAATATTCCTGTAATCTTCTATTTCAGTGGTGTGCATGAAGATTATCATAAGCCAGGCGATGACCCTGAAAAGATCTTGTATGATAAGATGTGTAGTATTGCTCAATTGGTTTTTAGCACAGCTTGGGAACTAGCTAATCAACCAGAAAGGATTAAGTTAAAAAACTAATTTTCTTTTCTCGGAAGGAAGAAAAAGAATGTGCTGAAAAAAGCGAAGAATGCCACACCGGGTTGCGTTGTAAGGGTGTCTTCCGTAAGGCAAGATAGTAGAGCAAGTATTACGAATGCTAAAGCAATTTCGTTTTTTCTAGCCTCTTTCCACATGAAATAAAAGTATAAAAGGAAGCATAAAATCGCAACGCTTCCAGCGGCAATCCAATACGAGAGAAATTGATTATGAACGGCATGCTGAACTTTTTCATCGAGATTAGGAGAAGTTTGTTTGTAAGCCTCGCTGTATGCGGATTTAACGTTTCCTTGTCCTACGCCGAGAATGAGATTTCTTTCAATAATAAATAGCGCACCCTTGTAATATTCCAAACGTTGAAAAATAGAGTGTCCACTCGGATTTTCACCACATTGAAAGGTTTGATACTCGAAAACAATTTGGTGCCAACGCTTCTCTAAGGCATTCCATTCCGGTTCGTTGCAGTTGGTATTTCCAGCGAGAATATTGGAAACATCTGCATCTGATAATTGTTGAATTCCTGAAGCGTCTTTCGTTAATCCTTTGCTTGCTAAATAGCGAATAAGCGTTGTTTGAACCAATTGACCTCTTTCATCCTTTTGAATTAAAGGGCGGTTTGTTCTTGCAAACCAAGCATTGGACAACTCGACCGGAGCTATGTTTATGAAAATTCTATTTCCATTCTCTGTTTGAAAATTACTTGATTGGTGAATGTATTTTTCGCCCTGAACAGATTGAATTTGTTCAACTTCAAAGTTTTTACGCTCTTCTTTCTGAGAGAGAAAGAAGAAAAGAATTGAGGTAAGCGCAAGTGTTGAAGAGATTACAATGAATTTATTTCGTTTCGATTTTGAGGCAAAGAGAATAATTACTAATAAAATTAGAACACCCCATCCGGTTAGCGTTCCAACAAAAAAGAAAAAGGAACACACGACAACCGTCAGCGAAATTTTTAAGGAGAAAGGAAGAATACAAGGCATTCTCCAAGCTCCAATAAGCGCCATTACAGCCATTAAACTAAAACGGATGTGTGATATGAACAAAGAAGCTTTTCGCGGCTCAGGAAGGGGGTGTTTAACCATTGCGTAGACAACACAGACAAGTGCAGATAATCCAACGGAAGCGAAGAATACCTTCCAAATAATTTCCTCGTCTTTTTTTGATAGGGGTGAAAGGTTTTGTAGAAAAAGTGGCGCAAGGATTAATGGAAGAAGGGTTTTGATTTCCTTCAACACCAAGGAATTTTCTCCGCCACGGATAAGCCCAACCGCAATTAGTACCCACACAGCAAGAAAACTCAGATAAATAGGGTTACGTAATACAGGAAGTAAAACGAATTTTTTGTTTAGAATAGCTGTGCTTACTGCGATAAACAGGAGAAAGAACATAGCAACAGACATTCCTAAGTTCCAAATAGGAAGCATAAACGCCCATAGAGCGACGGCGAAAACTTGTGTTTTAGGAAGACTGAAGAATTTCAGCACGGCTTATTTTTTTTCGGTACCTACTGGTCCAGCAAGAATAGTGGAATAACTCTTTTGAAATACCTCCTGAGAAGCTTGAATTAACGGGTCGTTGGTTAGCGACTGTTTAATAGCGGCAGAGCGGAAGTAATACATTTCTACAATTTTCGCTTCAAGTTTTGGAGTGATTTCGTTTTGAAGTTGAGACAAGGTATTCTCTAATGCACTCGAAATGCCATTTTGTAAATTGTTTAGTTGGTCTTTCAAAGCGTCGTTAACTGCTGTTTGACTAGCCAATTCTTTTTCCAGTTTCTCGACGTGTTCGAACCAACTGGGAACAAAATCTTTAGCATTTTTCTTCGCGAACAAAAGAAAATCGGCGTAGTCTGTTTGTGAGAACTTGAAGCTTCCCGCAGAATCGATGGTGGCGTGTGTCTTTTTAAACTCAACACCAAAGCGGAAGTAAGCAAAGTTCTTTTGAAGTTGTGATAAAACTTCTTTCGATGCTGTTGGAGTAATTATAATATCAGGATAAATACCGCTTCCATCTTTAACAGGCCTTCCGTGTGTGGTGTAGAATGTTCTAATTTTAGTGGTGTCTATCTGTGTGGCGTGTCCATCTTTTTTATTACCGTAATCAAGCTTTTGAATGCATCTTCCGCTGGGGGTGTAGTATTTTGCAACAGTGACTTTCATTTTCGCGTTATACGATAAATCCAAGGTTTGTTGAACCAAACCCTTTCCGAAAGAAGGCACACCAACGATAACGGCGCGGTCTAAATCTTGAAGACTTCCGCTTACGATTTCCGAAGCAGATGCCGACATTTCGTCAACCAAAACAACCAAGGGCATGGTTAAATCAATGGGATCGTATTGCGCCACGTATACCTGTTTCCAAGACTCTATTTTTCCCATTGTTCGGGTAATCTCTGTTCCTTTAGGCACAAAGAAGTTTACAATTTTTACCGCTTCGTTCAATAACCCCCCTCCGTTTCCACGAAGATCTAGAATGAGCTTGTTCATTCCCTTTCCTTTTAATGTGGTGAAGCTGTTTTTTACATCTTCAGATGCTGTTTGAGTGAATTCATCGAGTTTGATGTAACCAACATTGTTCTCTAGCAGTTGGAAATGAGGAACGTCTGGTGTTTTAATGCTTTCACGTGTTACCGAGAGTTCTGTTGGACTTGGTTTTCCGAGTTGAAGAACGGTAAGACTTACAACGCTTCCCGGTGTTCCCGTAAGTCCATCTTCAAGTTTATCTAAATCAATTCCATCAATGGATTTTCCATTAATGTGCGTAATAATATCTCCCGCCCGAAGTCCTGACTTATAAGCGGGAAACGATTCAAATACTTCAAGCACGGTGTTTCTTCCACTAACTAAATCTACTCGAGCACCAACCCCTCCGTACCTTCCGGTTTGCAGGTACATAGCGTCTTCAATTCGAGATTCAGGATAATACACCGTGTATGGATCGAGGGAAGCTAGCATGCCATTCAGGGCTGTATTCACAAGGTTTCCAGGTGTAGCCTCTTCCACATACAATTGATCTATTTGACGAAACACATCTGTAAATATTTCTAGGTTTTTTACAACTTCGAAATAGTTTGTAGAAGGGCTTGGTTGTGCAAAAGAGGTCTGTGAACAAAGAGAGAGCAGAAAGAAAAAAAGAGTTTGCTTAAGTATTTTCATGGTTTGAATGCTCTAGGTTCGTAACGGAAATAAGTTGTCGAATAAGGTACTTAATTTTTTGTTCCACATAGTCGTAATCGGGAATGCGGTTACCCGTAAAGATAAATGCTAACGATAATTTCTCACCCTTGTTGTTGAGGTGATCATAAAGAACTTGTTTTTCTTTTCGGTAGACCTCTTTGATTAAGCGTTTTATTCTATTTCTGTCGTGTGCACGGGCGAATCGGCGCTTTGGGGCTGTGAATAAGGCTTGTACAGGAAACTCTGAAACGTCTTCTAACGGATGATACAAGCAGATGATAGCAGGCGTTTTTATGCTTTTTCCATGAGCATACAATGACTCAATGGATTTTCTTTTGAAGAGCCGTTCCTGTTTGGAAAGCGTATGCATTACGGGTGATAAAAATATGTGTTGTAGTTTTTGGAAATCTCTACAGCCCTCAGTAGCTCAGGGTCTTCAGCATTCATTATGCGAATCATTGCGTTTTCATCGAATAGTGCGCGTGCAATTTGTGCTTTAAAGCGAAGTGCGCATTGTGAACGAAGTTTTGCTACTTCAGCTTTCGTGTAAAGGATATTATTTTCTTTTGCTGAAAGAAGTGTTTTATCGAGAAGTGCGTCTTCTGTTTTATAATTTTTTTGATAGAGGTCGAAGGATTTCCAATTGGAAAGAGTTGCTCTGTTTTGATCTACATAATCGAAGCAGAGGTGTCTCAATATTCCGAAGTTAACAATATCGATTAGCGCGAACGAAGTAGACGTAGAATCGAACGGAATGAAGACGTCTGGAGTTATTCCACCACCACCGTATACCACCCTTCCTGAAGGGGTGTAAAATTTCAAGGAGTCTACGTGTGATATTTTTTCTTGATTGAATAATTCACCACTCAACCAGCGTTGATGTGTTTCGTTGAAGTACTTCGAAGAATCTCCATAAGGTTTTTGAATGCATCTTCCGGTAGGTGTATAGTAGCGCGCGGTTGTTAAGCGCAGTGCGCTTTTATCTGGAAGTTCAATTTCACTTTGAACAAGGCCTTTACCAAAGGAGCGTCTTCCCACAACAATTGCGCGGTCCCAGTCTTGCAGCGCCCCCGTAACAATTTCACTTGCCGATGCGCTATACTCATCGATAAGAATGGTCACTTGTACATCTGCAAAAACACCGCGTTTTTGCGTGTTGTAGTCGTTTCTTCCAGCGTGCGTTCCAGAGGTGTAAACCATTAACCGACCTTTTTCCAAGAATTCTTCAGCTATGCTGGTTGCTTGTTCAAGCAAACCACCGCCGTTTCCGCGCAAATCGAGAATGAATTTGGTGCAACCTTGGTTTCGAAGTGAGTTACCTGCGGCAAGAAATTCGTCATAAGTCGTTTTTGCAAAGCGGTCGATTTTTATGTATCCCAACCCCTCTTCAACTTTGTAAAAGGAAGGGACACTTGGAAGCGGAAGTGAGCCTCTTTCAACGTTGAAATTGAAATATTCTTTTTTACGAAGAACGCTAATGTTTACAGTGCTTCCAGCTTCACCTTTCAGCATTTTCATTACACCGTCGTTGTTCAACGATTTGCCCGATATGTCTTTTCCATCTACTTGAACAATACGATCACCAGATTGAATGCCTGCTCGGAAACTAGGTCCAAACGGCACAACACGATTCACCATGAGCGAGTCGCGAAGAATTAAAAATTCGACCCCAACCCCTTCATAAGAACCAGACATTTCTTCTCTAGCCTTAGCGTATTGTTCAGGGTTTAAATAGTGGCTATGCGGATCTAAATTTTTCAGAATAGAAGCAATAGCATCGTCAATAATTTTCTTTTTATCTACACTATCTACGTAATTATCTTCGATAAAATCGATAAGACTAACAAGCTTATTCGGATTGTCTTCTTTTCCCGTTTTAATGGTAAGTAAGTTTTTATCGGCGAGGAGTGTTCCAATTAGAATTCCTGCGATTAAAACAAATGCGTAATACAAGGGTTGCAGAGGAGACTTGCCAGATTTTTCGTTTTGTATTTCTTCAGACATGGTTGTGATTCGAAGTTGAAAAGATAGCGTTATTCTGGAAGTTCTCGTTGAACAACTTCAATTCCTGAATTTTTCAGGAAGTCTATTGCGGTGGTGTCTTTGTATGCGTCTAGATAAACCATGCGAGTTATACCCGATTGAAGAATAAGTTTGCTGCAATCTTTACACGGACTGAGGGTGATGTACAATGTAGATCCGTGGGCGTTATTAGTAGATTTTGCAACTTTTAAAATAGCATTTGCTTCGGCGTGCAAGACGTACCAATGTGTTTCTCCAATTTCGTTTTCACACGTATTTGGAAATCCGCTAGGCGTTCCGTTATATCCGTCTGAAATAATAACACCGTTTTTTACAAGAAGTGCACCCACTTGTTTTCGGGTACAATGAGAAAGCTTAGCCCACTCTTTGGCCATGCGCAAATACGCGAGGTCATACCTCAGTTGTTTAAGATCCTCAGCGGTTGACATGGAAAAAGACTACGAAAGAGAAATTAATACTCGTCTTCGTTGAAGAAGAAATCTTCTTTCGTTGGGTAGTCTGGCCAAATGTCTTCGATGCTCTCGAA
>JBIKRF010000063.1:0-13465 GCA_044349305.1 Flavobacteriales bacterium | reverse complement strand
GAGACTATGGCAAAGCTCTATGCAACTCAAGGAAAAACAGACCGCGCTAGAAAGGCCTACAAACGCTTGATTGAGCTTCATCCGGAGAAGAAAATTCACTTCGAAAATCAGTTGAAAGTCTTGAATCAAAGAAAATAAAGGTTCTTCCTTTGTAACTCCTTTAATTCGTGTATCTTTGTGGACCTCAAATTTTAATAGATTATGGAATTTATTGTAACCGTTTTAATTGTCATCGCAGCACTATTGCTTGGATTAGTAGTATTAATTCAAAATCCTAAAGGCGGCGGATTGTCTTCTGGCTTCGCTGGAAGTGCTCAAATTGGTGGGGTTAAGCGCACAGCAGACTTCTTGGAAAAAGCAACTTGGTATTTAGGCATTGCGCTTTTCGTACTTTGTTTAGCTTCTACTAGTCTTTCAACTTCTGCCCGTCCGGCAACTGAAGAAGAACAACAAACTGAACAAGCTGAAGGTGGCCAACAACAAGGTGGCGACCAACAACAACAAGGACAATAATTGTCACAATAGCATTTTAAGAATGTCAGTAATTCAAACTACTGACATTTTTTTTGCCCTTTACTGACGAAAGTTCACACTATTCAATCAAAATCCCGCTTGGCACAAATAGTGACTTCAACGGGCATAAACTTAAAAACAAACAAACATGTCAAATAACGTTAGACCATTAGGAGATCGCGTTTTAGTAGAGCCAGCTGCTGCTGAAACCACCACTCTTTCAGGAATCATTATTCCTGAAACAGCGAAAGAAAAACCACAAAGAGGAACTGTAATCGCTGTTGGACCTGGAAAAAAAGATGAGCCAACAACGGTTCAACCAGGAGACACCATTTTATACGGCAAGTATGCTGGAACAGAGATTAGCGTAGACGGAAAAGATCTTTTGATCATGCGCGAGTCGGACATTTTTGCAATTGTTTAATTATTAAATTTTAGAAAATCATGGCAAAAGAAATCACATTCGACACCGTTGCGAGAGAGAAACTTAAAGCAGGTGTAGATGCATTGGCAAATGCAGTAAAAGTTACCTTAGGTCCTAAAGGACGTAACGTAGTTATCGATAAAAAATTCGGTGCACCACATATTACTAAAGATGGTGTTACGGTAGCAAAAGAAATTGAATTGTCTGACCCTATTGAAAACATGGGTGCACAGATGCTGAAAGAAGTTGCAAGCAAAACAGCTGATCAAGCCGGAGACGGAACAACAACAGCAACCGTATTGGCGCAAGCCATGGTTGGAGCAGGTTTGAAGAATGTAGCTTCTGGAGCTAACCCAATGGATTTGAAACGCGGAATGGACAAAGCTGTGAAAGCTGTTGTTGCAGAATTGCGAAGCATCTCGAGAGAAGTTGGATCAGACTATGAAAAGATTAAGCAAGTAGCTACCATTTCAGCTAACAACGATGAGGCTGTTGGATCTTTAATCGCAGACGCGATGAAGAAAGTAGGAACTGAAGGAGTTATCACTGTTGAAGAAGCAAAAGGAACGGAGACAGATGTTAAAACTGTTGAGGGAATGCAATTCGACCGCGGATACCTTTCTCCGTATTTCGTTACGAATACAGAGCACATGGAAGCGGAATTAGAGAACGCTTTCATTCTTATCTACGATAAGAAAATTTCTAGCATGAAAGAATTACTTCCTGTATTAGAAAAAACTGCTCAATCCGGAAAACCACTTTTGATTATTGCTGAAGATGTAGACGGAGAAGCGTTAGCGACTCTTGTGGTAAACAAGATCCGCGGTGCTTTACGTGTTGCCGCTGTTAAAGCCCCGGGGTTCGGAGATCGCAGAAAGGCCATGTTGCAAGACATTGCGGTTCTAACAGGCGGAACAGTTATTAGTGAAGAAACTGGATTGAAATTAGACAACGCAACGCTAGAAGATCTAGGTCGTGCAGAGAAGATTTCAATTGATAAGGATAACACAACTATCGTTAACGGAGCTGGTGTGAAAGAAAACATCCAAGCACGTGTTGCAGAAATCAAAGCGCAAATTGAAAAAACAACTTCAGATTACGACCGCGAGAAATTGCAAGAACGTCTAGCTAAATTGGCTGGTGGTGTTGCTGTTCTTTACGTAGGTGCTGCTACCGAAGTTGAAATGAAAGAGAAGAAAGACCGCGTAGACGATGCCTTACACGCTACTCGTGCTGCAGTAGAAGAAGGAATTGTACCGGGTGGTGGTGTTGCATTAATTCGTGCAAGTGCTGCTTTAGACAACCTTACTGGATTGAACGATGATGAGACAACAGGTATTCAAATTGTTCGCAGAGCAATTGAAGAACCTCTTCGTCAGATTGTTGCTAACGCTGGTGGTGAAGGTGCTGTTGTGATTCAAAAGATTCGCGAAGGAAAAGGTGATTTCGGATACAACGCTCGCAACGAACAATACGAAGACTTGTTTGCTGCTGGAGTAATCGACCCAACAAAAGTATCTCGTGTGGCTTTAGAGAATGCCTCTTCAATCGCAGGAATGTTGTTGACTACAGAGTGTGTTATTTCTGACATTAAAGAAGACAACCCAATGCCTCAAATGCCAGGCGGTGGAATGGGCGGAATGATGTAATTCCAAACATAGACAAACAAAAAAGGCGACCAATGGTCGCCTTTTTTATTTCAACATAAAAAATTATGGAGTGAATTCCGTTGCACCTTCCAAAATGTAATTCATTTGATACACATCATCTGCATTCAATGATAATTTCCCCTTGAAGGTTAGGCGTTCATCTGTTTTATAGTTGCGGTGTTTACCTGCGAAACGCAAATCGACAACTGACTCTGGACCACCACCACCGCAAAAGAAGCAGTTCGCATAGGGGTATTTAGAAACTACATAAAACCCTGCATCGTAGTCAACCGGAATTAAATATCCGGTGATATAAACTTCTCTTCCAGCAACAGCCTTAACCGACGCACCGAACGTTGGCTTCCAGTAATAGGCATCCAACTCCTTTACGTAAATGTCTTTGTATGTCACATCAGCCAAGGTCTTCCAAGTAATCTCTATAGGTCCCTGTCCTTCGGCAATGTATGGAACAATGGTACTTGGAACGGTTCCTAGTTCAACTCGTTTGTAGGCGTGCGCTTTCATTTTCTCGTTTCCTTCAGAAGCGTTCAAGAATAAAATTCCTGAAAAAATAAAAGCTAAAAATTTGATAGACTTAATCATTTGAAAGTGTTTTTGAAATGTCCATAAAGAACGCTCGCAAGGCAGGCAACAACGATGCCACCACACCTAGACCCAACGTTATTCCAACTAAATAATATTCTTGCGGAAGGAAAATCATAGCGTTGAATTCGTCATGGAAGCTATCTTTCGCCATGTCTGAAAGCATTGTTATTCCGATGCGACTTAAGGCTAATCCGATAATTAGTCCCAGAGCTACCATGAAGAACCCTTCCAACAAAATCAAAATAAACAATTGAATTCTTCTTCCTCCCAATGTGCGTAGTATAGCCAACTCGTATTGTCTTTCGCGCAACGCGTTGAACAATGAAATAAAAACGCTTAAGAACGAGATGATCATAATAAGAATGGCAACGGCCTTCACTACACTCATACCAATTCCAAAGTTTTCATTCAATCGATTGATCTCGATTGCAGGCAATGCCAATTGCATATTCGTGTTCTTCACCAATTGAGGAAGGATCATTGGAGCCATTGGAAGACGCTTAATTAGGAGATATGCTGTCACTTCCCTTTCTTCCTCATGCATGTGCTCGTCTTCGTGATCATGCCCCTCTTCTGCGGTTTGCTCTGCGTTGCGATCTTCATGCTCGCCTTCATGCTCTGCATCATGTTCATCTTCAACATGCCCATGTTCTTCAGCATCGTGTTCTTCAGCAGAAACAATGGCATTGTGCGGAGATTCTTCGTGATCGCCGTGATCGTGTACTTCCCAGATCGATTCGACAGGTGTTAAAATAAGTCGATCTATTACAGTTCCGCTCGCTTCGTATATTCCGACAACAGTAAAGAGTTGGTCGTGTCCTTCCTCCTCTTCACCGTCTTTATCTAAACCGTGATTACTCTTGAAGGTTTGTCCCAATTTCAACCCTAATTCTTTCGCCGCATAAGAACCAACCGTTACTTCAAAAGGAGTTTCAAACACTTTTCCTTCTTTCAATTTTACGCCATAAAATTCTGCATAGCGTGGTGTCGTTCCTACGATTCTCCAACCTTCGTAATTATCTCCATAAGCCAATGGAATGGCTTCTGCCACTGTTGGATTTTTAACGATTCTCTGCGCCTCAGAAACTTTGATGTTTCCGGTTGGAGCGTCGATGTGATAGACATTGGCCAAGATCAATTGAAGCGGACTGCCTTTTGCGCCGAGCACGAAATCAATGTCCTTGATGTTTTTGTTGAACTTCTCGCTTAATTGATTTTCCAACAGAAGCATCATGGAAATGATTCCCACTCCGAACGATAATAGTAAAAGTGTTAACGTGGTTGCTCCCGCTTTTTGCCAGCAATTTTTCCAAGCAATAAAAATGATTTTCATGTTGAATTCTGGTTATCGGTTAGAAGTAGTTAATTCAATGCGTTGCTTCACTTCATCTTTCAATCGATTGTCGTGTGTAACGATTAACAATGCGGCTTTTAGCGCATGTGTTTGTTCTCGCAAAAGGTTCAACACCTCTTTCGCATTTTCATCGTCGAGGGCACTAGTCGGCTCATCGGCGAGTATCAGCGAAGGATTATTCAACAACGCGCGAGCAATGGCCACACGTTGTTGCTCGCCTACACTTAACGTTGAGGTTTTCTTATTTTTCTTTGAAAGAATATTTAAACGATCTAACATGTTCTCAGCGTCAAACTTCGAAACTTTCGTGTTAGAAAAATAGGGTGCTAAAAGAATATTATCTATCACAGAAAGCGATTGCACGAAATGTGACGTTTGAAAAACAACTCCAATGTTTTTCCCTCTGAAGCGATCTAGCGAAGCGCCACTGAGCGAACTCAGCTTTACTCCGTTCACCTCTACTTCTCCGGATGTTGGTTTTCTTAATCCGGCTAGCAAATGAAGCAACGTCGTTTTCCCAGTTCCGCTATTTCCTAAGATTAACAACTCGCTGTTTTCCTCGGCTTGCAATGAGGGGAAAATCAGACTCGGTCCTTTCGAAAAGGAGTATGTTAAATTACTTGTTTGTATGATTGCCATAATTGGCCACTAAGTTAATGGCTAACTCGGAAATTTTATGCACTTTTGTGGGAATCAGAAGACCATGAAATTTCGAAGAAGACTTTTACTTTTTGCAACCGGATTAACCATTGGCTGTTTGCTTGTATTTATGATGTTCCCTAACTACGATTGGTTGGGCTGGTTGCCGGGAAAGCAGATCATGAAACAGATTCAAGCTTCAAAAACTTTGGTTACCAATCATGGTAAGTGCCGCATGGATTGTCAGGGGATTTCGATGGAGAATTTCGAATCCGCGAAATGGGGCGGTGAAGTCGACTTTTCAAAATCAGACGCGCAGAATAATCCAAAGCGGTACTTCCTTTCACACAACAACGTGAATTATATTATACTCTGTACCGACTCTACGGTGACACTCGCAGAAGCAAGTCGTGAGGGCGAAAAAACTAAATGTGATTGCGCGCCATGAAAGATTTAATTAAAGAACTTTCAGAAAAATATTTCGAAGAAATTGTTTCGATTCGCAGACACATTCATGCTAATCCGGAACTTTCTTATCACGAAAAAAACACTTCTGCGTTTGTCGCAAAGCACTTAACTGCATGGGGAATTTCTTTCTCTGAAAATATTGGAGGGTATGGAATACGTGCAGAAATAACAGGTGAACTCGCTTCTTCAAAAAGCATTGCTTTGCGAGGAGACATGGATGCTCTTCCTATTGTTGAAGACAATGACTTGCCTTTTAAAAGTACCGCGAATGGTGTTATGCACGCGTGTGGTCACGATGTGCATACTTCTTCCCTTCTCGGCGCTGCAAAAATTTTAAATGAAACCAAATCCCAATGGGGAGGAGTTGTCACGTTGGTATTCCAACCTGCTGAAGAAGTTCTTCCTGGAGGTGCCTTACTTATGTTGAAAGATGGGTTATTTCAAGATAAAAAACCTGACGGAATATTTGGTCAGCATGTCTTTCCTGAATTACCTGCAGGCAAGGTTGGATATCGAGCCGGAGCATACATGGCATCTACCGATGAGCTTTATGTTACGATCAAAGGAAAAGGTGGGCACGGTGCGAAACCGGACCAGTGCATTGATCCAATTATTATAACCTCTCATTTACTCATCGCGTTGCAACAAGTTGTATCGCGCTGGAGCAATCCGCAAATGCCGACAGTGCTTTCCTTTGGAAAAATAATTGGAAACGGTGCAACGAACATTATTCCGAATGAAGTGAAATTGGAAGGAACCTTCCGCACTTTTTCGGAATCTTGGAGAACGACGGCACACGAAAAAATTATTACACTATCCAAAGGATTGGTTGAGGGAATGGGCGGAACCATTGACTTCCGCATTGAAAAAGGATATCCCGTGGTTTATAACAATCCAGAATTAACTGAACGAGCGATTTCTCAAGCGAAAGAATTTTTAGGAGAAGAGAATGTCATTGATTTAGAAATGCGCACCACAGCCGAAGATTTCGCCTATTATTCACAACACATGCCCGGTTGCTTTTACCGCCTAGGTACTTCGAATGAAGACGGCACACTCAACGCACCGGTGCACAACAGCAAATTTGCAGTTAACGAAAACGCATTAAAAACTGGAATGGGATTGCTAGCATGGCATGCCATTCAAGAATTAAAATAAACACTATGAGCTTAACAGATTTCTTATACAATTACGATTCAAAAAAAATCGTTCGACCATTTATCATCGCTGAGGCCGGTGTGAATCATGAAGGCTCTATGGACCTTGCGAAAAGACTTATTGACGAAGCAGCCGAAGGCGGTGCGAATGCGATAAAGTTTCAGACATACAAAGCTGAAACAATTGCAAGCAAAGACAGTCCGTATTATTGGGACATTACCAAAGAACCTACGCGCAGTCAGTTTGAATTATTCAAGAAGTACGACAAATTCTGGAAGACCGAATTCGAACAACTCGCGCGTTATTGCGAATCGGTTGGAATCGAATTTATGAGCACAGCGTTTGATGTAGAAAGTGCAAATTTCTTGAACGATTTAATGAGCGTTTATAAGATATCAAGCTCTGATATTACGAATCTTCCTTTCATTGAGCACCAATGCAAATTTGGCAAACCCATTATCTTGAGTACAGGCGCTTCTTACAAATGGGAGGTTCAGCAAGCGGTTGAGACCATTGAAAAGTATGGAAATAAATTGTGTTTAATGCATTGTGTCTTGAATTATCCAACACCGGATCCGAATGCACATTTGGGGATGATCAAAGATTTGATCTCGACTTTTCCTCAAGCGGTTCCAGGATATAGTGATCACACGCTTCCAAGGGACATGCATACGCTTGAAGCAGCAACCTTATTAGGAGCTGCGGTTTTGGAAAAACACTTTACACATGACAAGTCATTGCCGGGTAACGACCATTACCACGCGATGGATAAAGAAGATTTGAAGCACTTCCATTCAAGATTGGATCGCACCCTTGAACTGCTTGGTGGATTTGAATTAACAGCTATTGATGATGAAGCTCCAGCGAGAGCGCATGCGCGTAGAAGTTTAGTTGCAGCGACAGCGATGCCTGCCGGACATGTTGTGACATTTGACGATCTTACATGGAAGCGTCCTGCAAGCGGAATTTCACCGAAGGACATATCGGAACTAGTTGGAAAACAAACAGCGCAAGACATCGCTGAAGACGACGTATTGCGCTGGAATATGTTTAGCTAAGAATTTCTTAAATGTTGATGTTCCCTGAGAAGGAATCATCCATTTGATTTCCTTGTTCGTCTTCGAAGAAGTAAATCTTAATTAAAGCTGTATCGCGAAGGAAATCAATCTTACCAATTTCGAAACGATTTACTTTGATGCCTGTTCTTGCTTCGATATCTGCTTTCATTTCTTCTTCTCTTCCCACTTTAATCAAATCGATATTTTCGTAAACAATGATTTTCTGGGCTTCGTGACGCAACAACCACACGCGCTCTAAACCATAGGTAGCACCTATGATTACAAGATTTGCGAATGACAACTCAACCAATGAGATCTTTTTGTTAATTAATGCATTCATTACCGACATACCTATTACAACGAATAAGTAAGTCATTTCTTTAATTGGAATAGCATCTGTTCTGTATCGAATTATTCCGAATACAGCAAACAAACCAAGAGCAAATCCCATTTGAAGTTTTACACTTTCCAACATGAAACACATGAGGAAGATGGTTAAACTGAAAAGAAGATATGTAAAAAGAAAGTCCTTTCTCTTAGCAATTGGATAATAGATCGCACGTACTAAAAGCAAGACAAATAGCATGTGGACTGAAAGTCTAATGATCAACCCCAAAAAATCCTCAAGGTGAATAAATTTCATTCCTCCCATTGGGTCAAAATCTGATTGCAAAAACATTGCATTGAACGTATCTAACATAATCTTACTTTATTGATTCTAATTTATTGACTTTAATTAACTTCTCTTTAAAATTATTCTTCTTCACGAAAGGTACAAGCATAGCCACTCCTAAGCAATATTTACTTATACTTTCTTCTCTTACATGTCTTTTTTTCAAAGCTTGAACAAAGGGAGAAAGTCGATTGCGATTCTCCTGCTTCACTTCGACAATTACAATCTGCTTAAGCTCTTTCGAAATCTTATTCCACTCGAAAGAAAGTTCCAAGTCTATTGTAATTCTTTCCGGAAGACTCGGTTCTACAAGCGTTAATCGAGTAAAATTGTTTTTCACTTGTGGTGATAAATGAAAATCTATTCCTGCCTTTCTTCCTATGAATTTTTCTTCATCGCCATTCAAGTCTATTCCAATTTCCGGGATACCGGTGCGTTGTTTTTGTGTTCTTCCTCTATTGGTTTTAAATTTCAATTCAAGGAAATTCAACTGGCTATCGACGTAAGAGCGTTTTCTGATTTTCCATCTGTTTTTCTTCCCATTGTGATGGCGTGTATAAAACAGAAACTCGTCGGTATCGTAATAAAGCGTTTCGTAATGACTGAAACGGACATCGTTGACTTCAAGAATTCGGTAGGTGCTTTTTACTTCTTCCAAAATAGAAAGCAATTGATCCAATGAAACCACAAACTTAGTGTCTGTTCTGTTCATTAGCTCCACACCATCCATTTCCTTCAAAGAAATCGGGTTGAATTGCTGTATTATTTGTTCAATTGGACTCAAAGTGTAAATATCATGCGAACTTAACACAAAATTAACGTTGAGAGCAGCGAATTGGGCAAAAGTTTGTCCGCTTTGTTCAAACCCAAATTAGTTTCCGCCCTGCGGTTGTGCGGTGTTAGTGCCTCCAGAACCATTTAACGTGAAACGAATTGCCAAACCAGTAGAAATATTCGAAGTTTGGAAACTTGTTGAAATTGCTGGTTTATTAATCTGGTGATCATAGAAGAAACGCAACGTTAACTTGTCACTGATGGCCATGTCAGCACTTGACTTCACACTAAACAAAGTTTGTCCTGCAGTTACTTGATTCTGCTGCTCTTCTATTTTTCGAATCAAAGTAAAATTTTCACGAACGGTGAAATCTACTCGCAGATTCAATGTTGATTTGTCTAATAATTTTACTGGCAGTTTACTTCCCCTTCTTCTTCCGAATGGATTAGGAAGTTCAGTAATCTTGTAACCGAGACCAATTACAAAACTATTACTCTTCGTTTCTGTAATTTGATAATTAGCCATACCTAGAGCAATTGTCCGATCTCTCTTGTATTCCAATTTAATTAAGGGATCATTTACTTTTTTAGTCTTCAATGTCATATCGAAACCTACCAACGGAGACATTGACTCTGTGAGTGTTACTGTACCTATTTGACGTTGCGCTATAAAGTTCTGCTCTGGACTCTCATCGATTGCCGAAGGCAATCTGTTAAACTCCTCATACTTCAAGTTTGACACGTAAGAAGCGGTTGCTGTTGATCGGTAGTTGTGTGTAACATTGAACTGCTTAAAGTATTTTTTGACTGCAGTTAATTTGGTGAGTCCATCATACGTGATTTTCCAGTTAGGTTGGGCTTTCGTTGCAAATGGATTCAAGGCAACTTCATTTGCAGACTGGCCTGTATAAGCCGCGATAAATGAAGGAATAACTACATTTTGAGAAAGTGATCCAAAACCTTCGTAATACCCTGAATCATTTGGATTAGCCAATTGATATGTCTCATCGTTCCAACGGCTTGAAATTTCTTTTCTATTTGCCAAAAGCTGATCGAAGATTGGGCTAGCATAGTTATTCCCCTCATCGTCTTTTATAAATGCGGTGTTCCAAGTAATAACAGATGCCGAGAAGTTTCCTGTTTCCATAGGAGATTGGAATACATAATCATCCACTGTTGGATCATATCGGAAGAACGAGTTGTAGTTCTTTCCTTCTTGTCGTGTAGCAGAAAGTTCTATTTTCAAATAGCGAAAAGGCTCTAAATTCATTTTCGCATTCCACGTCTCGTTAAAGGTCTCGTTGTATTGAACATTCAAAGATTGCTGTTGAACTAACCAGTTGTTGCTTGCCGCATCTGTGGCAAAATTCCTTCCGGTTGGATTACCCCTTAAATCTGTATTCTGTTGGCCAACCAGGAATCCGATTCCAGGACCTTCGAACTGATTATCGAAACCTAGAATATTGGTGTTGTAGGCATAACCAGGAAGCAATAACCCTTCATTTTTCGTGTAACTACCATTCACTGTTCGAACCATCATTAAGAATCGAAGAGCTACATCCATCGGATTAATTTTCTCTTTCTTTTCCTTTTTTGTCAAATCATCACCAAACCCATCTTTTTTAGTAGGATCGTCTTTCTTCGTCGCATCTTTCTTTGCATCGGGCTTCTTACCCGTTAAGGCCTGTTTTAATCTCGGCACATTGTTATATAAGGTCTCTAAGTTGCCTTGTGAGTTTAACTGCAGTTGTCTGCTGTTCTGAATGTTATTACCCAACGTGTCTTGCGTAAACGGAGCACGATCCCATCTGAAGGTTCCTCCATATCGCGCATCGGCACTCATGAAATTTAGAAATGGGAATTTATCTAACGGCACTTTGTATGTTACTCCAACATTGTGATTGTAGTTGGTTGTTTCTCCAAAATGTTGGATGTTACTCCAAACTGAATCTTTGTAGGCCTGATACCAATCAACATCGTTTTTATTAATTACTCCTCTAGGCTCACCTACAAGCGCCAAATTACTAGCTGTGAAATCTGCTTTTAAATTTTTAGTTAAATCATATTTCATGGAATAGTTCCTCGTCCAATTCCAATTTTTCTGAGCTTGAGTTTGAATAAGCATATCACTGTAAACGCCCGTTAACTCGAGTGAGTTATTTCTTATGCGACTGGTTTCATATGATCGGTTCATTTCAGTTCTAAAACTCACCTGCTTGATTCCGGCATAGAAGTTAACATCCTTTAACCACTTCAAATATTTAGAAGTTTTGATTACCGGAACATTCGCAAGTGGTTTGAATTCCTTTGGTTTGTTGGTGAAGCTGTAATCGAACGCACCTTGATATTGCTTTTGCAATCTCCAATCTGTATTGATATCTCTGAAATACGTTTCGTTGTAGGCATAAGAAACTGAGAAGTTGTCTATTCCATAAAACTTCGGTTTATCTGAATTCGTTGGTGCCGTCTGAGTTCCTGGCTTAGCTTTATCGTCTGCATTGGGCAATCCCACACCTTTATCGGCAGCAGCATCTTTTTTAGGAGCAATCTTCACATTGGTGAAATTGATGCTTCTGCGTTTTGTATAGGTTTGTGACTTCTTCTTTAGAGGCCTGTTCAAAGTAGGCAAATCGGTCATTTCAATATCGGGTTGAAGAGGACTATATCGTGGCGTTTGAACATTCTCAGAAAAACCTAAATACATTGGCATTTGCACACCCCAATCCTTTGGGAAGAATTTTCCTAATTGCAAGGTACTACTCGCATCCATGCCCATTCTAGTTTCTTGCTGGCGCTGTTGCACGCGTTGCTCAATTGCCCCCCAACCGGGTGTACTAATATTTCCCGATACCGCCACATTACCAAAGTCGGCTAGTTGAGCGTTCAATCGTGCAATAGCCGCTGAACCCGATTTTTCATCGAATTCAGAAAGCCTCAATTCATTCACCCAAATTGTTGCACACTTCGCCCTTCCATCATCGGCGGTTCCAAAAGGGTTGGTGTCCTTATCTGGATTTCGAACACCAATCATTATGGTGGTAACGTTCGCCAAGTTCGGATTTCCCTTCACGGAAATGTGAACATTGTTATCCAGTATGGTATCTACCACAGATAAGACCGAAGTGGTTGAAGAACGATTGATTTTCAAATTTTGTAAATCAGAAAGCTTGATGTCAAAATTATTTTCTTCAGGCCAAATTTCATCGTCATTGTTTGTGTACCAAGGAGTAACGCTCATTGGCACTTCATACTCGTAGTAGTTCTGATCGAAATCTGAACCGAGTCGAATAAATACAGACACATCATTGTCTTTTAATTCTGATTGAATGCCTGCTGCCTCGGCATGGGTGAACATGCGTAAACGTTTGTATTGACGTAAATCGTATTTTACATTCTTGTAAGTCGCTCTTGCATCGCCATCTTTTAAATTGCAAACGCTTAAAGACAACGACTGTTCGTTTAAGTTCCTGAGGTTTGCTGAGGCTACGTCCTGTTCGCGTATAATTCCCGGAGGAACGGCATAAGGTATTGGCTCGCGATTACCATTTTCCTCAATATTCACGGCTGCGATACTGAAAGCCGTTTCAGGATCGTCGTTAATTTCTTGTTCTTGGTTTCCGGCTAGGGTGTTATCGTATTTTCTCCATTCACCTCTCACCAATTCCAATCGAGCGAAGCGCAATGTAACTGGCTCTTCCCAACCTTTTAAGAACATACGTATATACCTAATCGAGCGAAAGTCAGGAATGCTTCCAATACGTTTTTCAAACTCTTTTATTGGAATTTTAAATTGGTACCAACGAATTTGACGCTCTTCATTGTTCGCGGTTGTCTTTGTTGTTACGAATGTATCTGTGATATAATTTTTTCCTAGGTTGCCATCTCCCAAATCTTCAGGACGCAAACTTACTTTGTATTGAAAATAGCTCTCAATCGTATTTAGGGTGATGTCTTGATTTATATCCTCCGAGTTTGGAATTGTGGTAGCCGCAATCGGATATCCATCGGGTGTGGCCGTATTTGAGTTTCCTTCGTAAGAGTTGTAATTTTTATATCGCTCAAGCGTATTCAAGTTGGCCGCATCTGCCTGAGAATTGCGGAAGTATTTGAAGTTATCTGCAGATGGATCTTGTTGGTATTTGCTGTATG
>JBIKRF010000151.1:0-3632 GCA_044349305.1 Flavobacteriales bacterium | reverse complement strand
AACATTCACTTGGTTTTAGGTGCAGTTGGAAAACCAGGCGCAGGTCTTTGTCCAGTTCGCGGGCACTCGAATGTGCAAGGCGATCGCACCATGGGCATTAACGAAAAGCCGCGCGAACCATTCCTTCTCGCCCTCGACAAACGCTACAACTTCACAGCACCGAGAGAACACGGGTTCGACGCGGTAGAGGCCATTGAAGCCATGTCTAAAAATCAAGTCAAAATCTTCATTGGCCTAGGTGGAAACTTCGTTTCAGCAACGCCTGACAGCGTCTTCACCGGAAAAGCCATGCAGCAAGTGCCGCTTACCGTGCACATCTCTACCAAACTCAACCGCTCACACTTGGTAACCGGCGAAGAGGCACTCATTCTTCCGTGCCTAGGAAGAACGGAAATAGATATGCAAGAAGGCGGAGAACAATTCGTAACCGTTGAAAATTCCATGGGAATCGTACATCGCTCACGTGGAAGCGTTACCCCCGCTTCAGAACTCTGCATGAGCGAGCCCGCAATCGTTTGCGAAATCGGAAACGCTTGCAAGAAGACGTCAGACCTGCCTTGGAAAAAGTGGAGAAGCAATTACGATTTCATTCGTGAAGAAATTGAGGCCACCATTCCAGGTTTCGACAATTACAACAAACGTGTTCGCGGTGCCGACGGATTCTATCTTCCAAATGGTCCGCGCGAAGGGAAGTTCACAACACCTTCAGGAAAGGCACAGTTCAGAACAGAACCGCTTCAACACATAGCAATTCCAACTGGACATTACGTTTTAATGACCATTCGCACACACGATCAGTTCAACACAACGGTATACGGTTTAGACGATCGCTACCGCGGAGTAGAGAACGAACGTCGCGTGGTAATGATGAATGAAGAAGATATTCTTGCAGCCGGATTTCAACACAAAGAGTTGGTGAACATCATTGCCGTGCACGAAGGAGTAGAGCGCAAGGCCATCAAGTTTCACATCATTCCGTACGACATTCCGAAAGGTTGTGTGGGGACTTATTTCCCGGAAACGAATTGCTTAGTTCCATTGCATCACACCGCAGAACGAAGCAATACGCCAATCAGCAAATTTTTAATTGTTCGTTTCGAAAAATACAACGGAGAGGAAGAATGATTTCAAAAGTTTTGTGGTTACCGATTAATATTCTTCAACTGCTTTTGGTTTTTGTTTGGACCATGTCCTGCGGAATTTTCGGAATTTTTTTCGCGCTGATTACGAATCCAACGTATTCGCATAGAATAATGGGACACTACATTTTCTCGCCCATGATTTTGGCTATTTCCTTGGTGCGAGTGAAAGCGAAAGGACTCAACAACGTGCTTAACGACCCCGCAATCTATGTTGCCAATCACGCTTCTCAATTAGATATTCCCATCATATGCGCGCAAGTAAATCGCCCCATGTTTTTTATCGGGAAAATTGAATTGAAAAAAGTTCCTGTCTTGGGTCAGTACATGAAAATTGTAGGAATGATTTTCGTAGATCGGAAAAACAGAGAACGCGCCATGGCTAGCATGCGCACTGCTATTCAAGATATTAACGGTGGGAAGAGCATTGCTGCTTTTCCGGAAGGAACACGCACGAAAACAGGTGAGTTATTGCCTTTCAAAAAGGGCGTGTTCACAATTGCCAAAGAAGGGAAGATTCCAATCGTTCCCATTGCTGTAATCGGAAGCGCAAAGGCATTAGCAAGTGGTAGTTTTTTTATGCGCCCAGCAGTGGTTGAAGTAAGAGTCCTTCCTGCATTGAAAGGCGATGATTTTTTTAATATGGGTATTGAGGAAATGGCGAAGCATACTCGCGCACTTATTCAACAAGAAATAGAAAAAGGTTAGAAAGGAAATCCGAGACCTAAGTTCAAGACAGGTTGAAGTCTAAAGGTACTCGGAGCATTATTTACATCAGAGAGAAAAGCATTGTACTCCTCTTTTCCTTCCCACAACCACTTTTCGCCATTTACCTTCAAAGGATCTCTCAACGGAATTCCAACATCCATTCGAACAATAAAGAAGTCGAAATCGAAACGCAACCCTGCACCGGTTCCTACAGCGAACTCTTTGAAAAAGCGGTTTTTGTTAAACTCCGCATTCGGACGACTGTTATCAATGTTCGCCAACCAAATATTACCAGCATCTATGAAAAATGCAGCTTGAAACATGTGCGTAATCTTAAAGCGGTATTCAGCGTTGAATTCCAATTTAATGTCACCAATGTTATTGAAGGAGCGAACGACCGATGTGTCTCTGAAACTTCCTGGTCCAAGCGTTCGAGCTTGCCATGCCCTCAGTCCATTCGCACCACCGCTGAAGTAACTTTTTTCGAAAGGAAGGGAAGGGAGGTTTTTAAGCGGAATACCCACACCAACGAATGCGCGGAAAGCGAATTTGTTTCGTTCGTCGGATTGGTTGTAAAAGCGTATGTCATGATCAGATTTTACATACTGAGCAAATCGGATATTCGTTATTTCATAGCTGCCCAATGAATCAGGAATAGCTTGAGGAAGACGCTGATAAATTGCGCGGAGCAGATTCCCCGCACCTTCAACTATGTTTCCACGATAATAGAAAGAACGCGGTTGATTGCCGTCTTTTTGCGTGTTTACAGTATAACCTAAACGCGATGCTAAAATCAAATGGTCTTGATAACTGTTCGCCAAATAGCTGTCGTTCAAAGAACCCAACCATTGGTCGAATGCTGCAGAACGGTCGATTTTAATTACGCTTAATTCGGCCCATTCAATGTCAAAGGAAGAGATGGTTTCAGGGTTCTCGATAAAAGTCCAGCCGAAACTAACCTGAGATAAGGTTCGCGTGTAATCGGGACGACGCTGATAATTCAAACCTGCATGCAGTGTGGTTTTCGGGTCGTTGCTTCGACTTGTCTTGGCTAAATCTCGAGGGAATAACCTTGGAGAAACCAAATTTAATTCAGGTCCAATTTCGAATGTGTTCAATTGAAATGCGCGCTGAACAAGTTGGTCTCCCGAGCTACTAGATGCAGACCCGCCGCCTAGAACTTGCGAAGCTTCAGCTCCGACGACTGTTTTAAATTCAAAAGATTCTGCTCCGCGAAAGACATTGCGATGCTTATAAATAAAGTTCCCATAAATACCCATGTTACCTGCACGGTTGGTCACACGCGGGTCAAAGCTTAACGCTTGTTTCTTATTGGGAGCCAACAATACCTTCACATCCAAAAGTGCTTGACCTGTCTTGGCGTCGTTCCTTGGCGTAAGCTGAATATTCACTGTTTTAAAAACGCCCAATTGTGTAAAGCGTTTGTACGTCTCGTCGAGATAGCGTTGCTGATAAAGTTGTGTTTCCTTTACTTCAACACGTCTATCGAGAATTACGGGCTTCACACACGATAAGCCAACACTGTAGATGTCGAGTCCTTTGTACTCAATAGTATCTGTCGGAGTGGCATTCGGATTAAGCGGGTCGAATGAAGTGTTGAAGGAAATGTTGCCAATGTAAAATTTGCGATGTGGTAAGGTTTCGCCAGTTAAATTACCATAGCCATCGAGAGCCTTTTGATTCAAGACGGTTAACTTAACATTCACTTCTTTAGGCGAGGTGACGGTATCTAATTGATAAATGATATAATCGGGTATGAATTCA
>JBIKRF010000008.1:0-50773 GCA_044349305.1 Flavobacteriales bacterium | reverse complement strand
GGAAAGTGTAATTAAGAAAAATAAGAATACCGATTTCATATCGCCAAAATACAACGAATTCTTCTTTACGCATTACCTTTGAGCCATGTTAAAATGCACATTGAATAGTGACGAACTAGTAAAGGCCAAATCGATTGTAGAAGGGGCGAAGAAAATTGTAATATCGACGCACATCTCACCAGATGGCGATGCTGTAGGTTCTTCATGCGCGATGGCTCAGATGCTGGTGAAGCTAGGAAAGGAGGTCACAATAGTTCTTCCCGATCTAGCCCCCTCTTATTTGAATTGGATAGCTGGAAATGAATATGTTGTCGTGTGCAAGGAACAAGGCGAAGAAACTGCAAGACGAATTGAAGAAGCCGATGCCGTGTTCATTTTAGATTACAATCACCTTGGAAGAATAGGAGAGACCGTAAAGAAATTACTCGATGCGCAAATAGGGGTGAAGCCATTCATTCTTATTGATCATCACGAACAACCCGCAACTTTTCCAGATGTTGTTTATTCCGATACAAGTATTTGCAGCACGTGTGAGATGGTGTTTCATTTTGCAGGGGCAATGGACTGGTTGGATTTGATAGATGCTCCAACTGCCCAAGCAATCTATTGCGGAATAATGACCGACACCATGTCGTTCCGTTTTCCAAGCGTGAGCCCAGAGACGCACGAGATTGCAGCTTGGTTAATGCGCAAAGGATTAAAACCGCATGTGGTTCATGAAAATGTTTTAGACTCTCAACGTGTCGATCGCTTGCGCCTGATGGGATATGCACTTTCTGAGTGTATGACGATACTTCCAGAATACAATGCTGCGTTCATTGCGATTACGAAAGAGAAGTTGGATCAATTCCAACCGCAATCAGGGGATACCGAAGGATTGGTGAACATGGCGTTAAGTGTGGAAGGAACAACCATTGCGGCTTTCTTCAGAGAAGATGATGATTGCGTTCGAATTAGTTTTCGAAGCAAGGGGGCGCGTGATGTGAATCAGATGGCGCGCGCACACTTCAACGGGGGCGGACACAAGAACGCGGCAGGTGCGCGCTTACACGAATCGCTCGAGCATACTATTGCGAAGTTTATAGAGTTGTTACAAAAAGGAGAGATCTAATGAAATACGCCTGTTTACTTTTCGCCTTCACTGCTATTTTAATGAGCTGCGACAGTTGCTCACAAGATAAAAAGGTGGTGCAACAAATGAATCAAGCACAAATAGATTCCATGCTTGTTGCGCAGAATAGAATTTTTCACGCGCAAGAAAAAGAGCGCATTCAAAAATTTGTAACAGAAAAACAATGGCCCACAACCATTACCGGAACAGGTATTCATTATTGGGTATATCAGCAGGGGACGGGAGAGACTGTTAAAGCCGAGCAGATTGCGATGGTTGAATACGAAGTGTCTTTGTTCGACGGCACCGTTGTTTACAAGAGCAAACCCGGAGAAAAAGTTCCGGTCAAGATTGGTCATGATAATGTGGAGAGTGGCTTGCACGAAGCGATGATGCTCTTGAGAAAAGGAGATCGAGCCAAGTTTGTTCTTCCTTCCTATCGAGCATTCGGATTAACAGGCGAAGGAAAAATCCCCATGAACGCAGCTGTGGTCTACGACATTTATTTGGTGGAAATTCAATGATTAAAGAATTCGGCGAAGAATCTTCGCTAACCATTCTTTCCCTTTGTATGGTGGATATACAAGTGAAGTTGAATTGAAAATTCGACTTACATGTACCTCTGATTTTAAATGACAGAATTCTAGGAATCCATGGTATCCGTGCGAGTAACCCATTCCTGAAAAATTACTTCCTCCGAAAGGCATACGCACATCGCTAATGTGCAAGAAAACGTCGTTAATGGTAACACCTCCAGACCAAGTGTTGCGTGTAATGAACTTACGTTCGCTTCTGCTATGAGAGAACACGTACAACGCCAAAGGCTTGTCTTTGCTGCGAATGAAGTCTACAGCTTCTTCCATGGTTTCGTATTCGAAAAGCGGAAGAATAGGACCAAATATTTCTTCCTGGAATACTTTCGTTTCCTTCGAAACATTTCCAACGACAGTTAAACCGAACAAACGCTCGGTGGGTTTGTGTTCACCTTGAAAGAGAATTTGTCCACCTGTGTTTCGAACCTCTTCAACCATTGAAACCAATCGCGAATAGTGCTTTTCAGAAACTACACGCACCACTTCGTCGGAATTTAATTTTCCATCTATTGTATAATTGGAATGGTAATATTTTTTTAAGTGATCGACAAATTCTTTTGATTTCCCTTTAGGTAGTAAAACGTAATCAGTAGCAATGCACGTTTGTCCGGCATTGGTGTATTTCCCCCAAAGAATTTTCTTCGCGGCATCTTCTAAGTCGTAATCCTTTCCAATAACAACCGGAGATTTTCCACCAAGCTCTAATGTTACGCTTGTTAGATTTTTTGCGGCAGCTGCCATAACCAATTTCCCAACCGCTGGAGACCCAGTGAAGAAAATATGATTTAACGGAAGCTCGGTCAATTGAGCAGCAACAGTGCCGTCTCCGAGAACAACTGAAACTTCTTTCGGAAGGAAAGTGTCTTCAATAAAGTCTTTGATGGCTTCGCTTACTGACGGCGTAAATTCGGAAGGTTTTACTATAGCCGTGTTTCCTGCTGCAAGACAAGAAATAAGCGGAGTAAGAGTGAGCTGAACGGGATAGTTCCATGGAGAAAGAATCAGGCAAACACCTTTCGATTCAACATGAATTTTATTTGAAGCCAATGGATTGGCGAGGCTCATTCGGGGATAGGAAATGGACATCCATTCGCGAAGCTCTTTTCTCACAGACTTCAATTCCGCGAAGATCAAAGAGAACTCCATCATGGAAGACTCAAAGGCATGTTTGTTCAAGTCTACTTTTAACGCTTGGGTTAAAGCTGCTTCGTGTTTATGCAATCCTTTTTCAAATCTGTCAAGCAATGCAATGCGATCCGATACTTTACTGTTTTTAAAAAGTAAAGCATGCTTCTTTTGCAATTCAAAAATTTCCATGTTCAACATAATGTTCTGTTATTCGTGTTCGCGAATGTTTTTCGTTTCGTGTTCTGTTGGTTCGTCGTTTATTTCCTCTTCCTTCACGTACCAGCCTTCCAAGTTAGGTTGTCCGGCATCAGACCAAGCACTTAACCACAAACATCCTAATGAATAAACAGCGGAACGCATTCTTCGTTCAATCTGTCCGTTTAAAAGTGCGCTATAGGCTTCAGAGAACTCTTTGGAGTATGTGCGCACCTCAATGTTGTTGCGCATTTCGTAAGCATATTTTTTGTCGGAAGGAAATCGTGCAGTCAGTTGTTCTTCAAACTTTAAAACCGAATCTACCCCGGTATAACTTTCTTTGAGGCGTTCCCAAATAAAATGCTGCGGTGCGGAAATGTATTCTGCTTGCCCAACAAAGAAATCGTATTTCGGAAATTGAATTTCAGGGACGCGACTTTCCCAAAAACCGTGTATACCTTTTTGATTGGTCTTTTGTCCGTTGTAGTTCGAAGTGGAATGAAGAGGTACATGAACATCACCGACGTAATGTCCAATTTCAGCAGAAAGGCGCAGCACTTTGTTGACGTCCTTTTCAACAAATGCCTTCACCAATTTTGAATAAACGAAATACAGATTCCAAGGAACAATTCCGTGCGCGCGAAGACTGTCTTCACCGTATTTCAAAACAGCATCGTTCCAACGCTCGGGTAAATTTTCAAATGGAGAAGAAGTTGTTGCTGTAACGTAACGGTCAACGTCGAGAAAGTGGCATTCCGCCTCACCTTTAACACTGTACCTTCTTTTGTCTGGATCCACGCTGTGCTCAATCAAGTAATTCATGTTGTACTTGTAGAATCCGAAAAGATCCGGTGGCAGCGTATAAATAGCAAGCTCATTAATTTTCTTGTGTCCGAAGAATCCCCATTCTAGACAAATAGGTGGTTCGGGTTCTGAGGCTATTGAGTTAAATGGAAAACAAAGTATCCAAAGGAGTAAGGACTTCGTTTTCATGTGGAAGGATTTATGCGTTGTCGATTTCTAACTTCACCAACTTTCCATCGCGCAGAATAGGAATGCATGGAACGGTGTCTAGTGTAAGGCAATACTTCACGTCTTTCTGAATTTTCAATTTCATTAAACGCTTGCGATGAGAACTTGCGCGAAGGAAGCTATAGAAGTTGTCGCGTGCTGAACGGTATAAGAATTTTGCCGAGATGGTGCTGTCTTCGTTGGAAACGAATTTGCGACTTTCTAGAAGGATGTCTGCGATAGCACCCGCGCAGATGGTATCTTCCAAGTTCATTTTTTCCTTCCATCCGGAGGCAAGCACTAAAACATTTTTGTTTTGTTCAATGAGCCAGTTACTGAGGAAAGTGAGGTTATTCAAGCAACCAATCACAACGATACTCTTTTCTTTGGCTACTTCAATGGCATTGGTGCCGTTTGTTGTTGTAAGTACAACTGTTTTTCCAATTAAATCTGGATTCATGAAGGCATACGGAGAATTTCCAAAGTCGAATCCTTCAACCACTTGACCGTCTCTTTCTGCAGCTGTAATGTATCCTTTCGATTTGTAGTCAACGGCTTTTTCTACCGAATTAATTGGAATGATTTCTTTTATTCCGCAATGAAGTCCTGTGGTAATAGCACTTGTAGCGCGCAGCACATCTATAACCACCACAATGTCGAATCCGTTATTGTACAACGGAAAGTGACTTGGGGCGTAACATACTTCTACAATCTTTCTTTCGCTAAGTGCTGGCATAGGTTTTCAATAAGAGCCTAAAATTAAGAAAAGAAAAGGAATGCAGCGAATTTGTTTATGCCATAACTAACTTTGCTTCCTAATCTAAACCCATGCGTGTAAATAAATTCATAAGTGAATCGGGACTTTGTAGCCGAAGAGAAGCCGACAAGTTTATTGAACGCGGTCTTGTTACGATCAATGGAAAGAAGGTTGGACTTGGCGCCGAAGTTGGACCGAGAGATGTTGTAAAGGTGAACGGTCGCGGTCTCAATCGAGAAGAGAAGCAAGATTTGGTTTTGGCTTTCAACAAGCCTATCGGTGTTGTTTCGACTACAGATAAAGTAGAAAAGAACAACATTGTAGATTACATAAGCTACAGTGAACGCATTTTTCCGATTGGAAGATTGGATAAAGATTCTCAAGGACTTATTCTTTTGACTAATAATGGCGACTTAGTCAATAAAATTCTTCGCGCAGGAAACAAGAACGAAAAGGAATACATCGTGAACGTCGACCGCCCTTTGTTTCCCGACTTTGCGGAAAAGATGAGCCAAGGTGTTCCGATATTGGGTGTTCAAACGAGAAGATGTAAAGTTGTTGTGGAAACGCCATTTGTCTTTCGCATTACACTTATTCAAGGATTGAACAGGCAAATACGAAGAATGTGTGAACACTTTGGATACAACGTAACGAAGCTCGAGCGAACACGCATTATGCATATTGGATTGCAAGGACTTCAGCAAGGTGAATTCCGACCATTGGAAGAAGATGAGATGAGGTTGTTGAATAAGTACCTGGAGAAATCGAAATCTGAAGCTCCTGAAAAGAAAGCAACGTCACCCACAGATAAGCCAAAGCCAAAACCGAAGCCTAGACCAAAACCGAGATCAAGTTCTTCATCTGCTTCCCCATCATCATCGAAACCTCGATTCAAAGCAGGTAGTAAGTCGCATGCAAAGCCAGGTGAGCGCACCTTCCGCAATGGTCCGAGCAAGGGTAGTAGCAGTCGAGGTAACTCAGGTAAGAGTAGTCGCGGAGGCGCAAAAAGAACGGGTAGATAGAACTTAGTGTAAAAATTACACTAAGTAATTCAAATGTCTTGTTTATCTTTGCTGTAAATACAATTTTTTATGGCAAACATTGCGCACATTCATGCAAGACAAATTCTCGATTCGAGAGGTAATCCAACTATTGAAGTAGATGTAATTACTGACCAAGGTACTGTTGGTCGCGCTGCCGTTCCTTCTGGAGCAAGCACAGGAATGCACGAAGCGGTAGAGCTTCGCGATGGAGATAAATCGCAGTACTTAGGTAAAGGCGTTATGCGTGCTGTTCAAAATGTGAATGAGGTTTTGAATAAAGAATTGGAGGGAGCTTCAATTTTCGAACAGAACTTAATTGACATGGCCATGTGCGGAATAGATGGCACAGACAATAAAAGTGTTTTAGGAGCGAACGCAATTTTAGGTGTTTCTTTAGCGGTTGCGAAAGCGGCGGCTGAAACATCTGGATTAAGTCTATACAGATATATCGGAGGAGTGAGTGCGAATACACTCCCCGTTCCGATGATGAACATTATTAACGGAGGTGCTCATGCCGACAATAAAGTAGATGTTCAAGAATTCATGATTTTACCAGTCGGTGCTGAAACATTCAGTCAAGCCTTGCGCATGGGAGCTGAAGTGTTTCATCATTTGAAAGCTGTTTTAAAGAAGCAAGGTCACATGACCAATGTTGGTGATGAGGGTGGATTCGCTCCGAACTTCAACAGCAACGAGGAAGCCTTACAAACGATTATGCAGGCAATTGAAGCGTCTGGTTATAAAGCAGGAGAAGATATTGTATTGGGATTGGACTGCGCATCGACCGAGTTCTACAATCCAGAAACAAAGTTGTATCATTTAGAATCAACAGGTGAACACTTAACCAGCGCACAAATGGTAGACTATTGGGCAGATTGGACAAAGCGTTATCCGATTGTTTCCATTGAAGACGGATGTTCAGAAGATGATTGGGACGGTTGGAAGTTGATGACAGAAAAGTTGGGCGATACAACTCAGTTGGTTGGAGATGATTTATTCGTGACCAACGTGAATCGTCTTTCTCGCGGAATAGAAGAGGGGATTGCAAATAGTATTTTGGTGAAGGTGAATCAGATTGGTTCACTAACTGAAACGATCGATGCGGTAAATATGGCTCATAGAGCTGGATACACTTCGGTAATGTCTCATAGAAGTGGTGAAACAGAAGATACGACTATTGCAGACCTATCCGTTGCGCTTAATACAGGACAGATTAAAACAGGATCAGCTTCACGCTCTGATCGTATTGCAAAATACAATCAGTTGTTGCGTATAGAGGAAGAGTTAGGAAAGATGGCTTATTTTCCAGGGAAAAGTATCTTGAGATAAATGATAGCTTGGATTTTTTTAGACAAGGGGGATTTCGGTCCTCCTTTTTTTTTGCTCACTAATGAATAGCGTAATGTGTGTTACTATCAACCTTTAGTAACATACCCCTGTTTGTATATCGCGGTTTCATTTTTAAAACATTTTTAGATTCCCTCAATATTTGTTAGGAAGAATGAAGTGCCCAAAACACATATTAATTGGAATCCTAATATTAGGTTTTTCTGCAGCCCAAGCGCAGGTGTTGGACAGTACACTGAATTCCATCAATAGGCTGTATGCATTGTGGGAGAAAGGCTACGCTCAGTCGAAAGAACAATTAGCATGGTCTGATTTTAAAACAGCAGAGAGTGCATGGCCGGTAATAGTTGATCAGACTTCAGTAGATATTCAGAAGCACATTTATGAATCTTATACGTTGCGTGCGAATATCATGCGTGCCGACAAGGGGTTGTCAGTTGTTTCAAACAGTCAGTTCAATTTCAATACGCAGTACGATGAAGATAACATATGGTATCGTGCGCGAACTACAAATGGCTTGGAGTGGGACATCCTTTCAGGAGGTATAGTTGAAAATAAACGCAAGGCTGAAATTATCGAGAACGAATTGCAAATGAAGTTGCTCGAGAACAAAAACGCAAACACGGGTAAGATTTCCTACGAGAATAGAAATCAAATTATTTATTATTTCAATAAGAAGAAAGTAGAAGTCCTTAAAGCGCGTTTAGATATCAGTAACAATAAGATGGATGTTTTAACAGACTTGGCCGAGTCTGGAGAAATAAGAACAACCATGTTGCTTGAGGCTCATAAGCAAATGATCGAAATAAACGGTCAGTTCAATTTGTACGCTTCGTTTAACGACGGTTTAAAAACGATGTTAGACACGAATCGGATTACTACAAAAAGATTATTGCCTCCTTTCGATGTGAATATAGTATCGCTTCGTGCACTTTCTGGCATGCAGTTCAATCCGAATAAGATGATGGAGCTGCATGCTAAAAATGACAAATTGCGCTACAACTGGATGAATGATGTTGACTTAACGACTGGTGTTCGCTATAACTATTACGATCGTGTTGCCGACGGATTCAACCGAGGCTTTATGTCTTTGAATTTAACTGCTCGCATTCCATTGCGCATTTTTCAAATGGATTATCTCACATTAACTAGACTTCAACAAGACGAGGTAAAGTTGAACATGCGTCAGGAGGATGAGTTAAAGTGGCTAGAGATTTCGAATTTGGTTTATGAGTTGCGTTATAAGCAGAAGCAGTTTTCAAACTTGCTTGAAAAGCAAAGACTTCATCATGATCTGTTGAAGAATTTTCAAGGATTAAAGAAAATCGAGGATCCGTCTTTTCAACCAATTGTCGGTTTGAATGCGCTTGATGAGTTTTGGTCAATGGAAATCGAGAAGATTGATTTGTTGCAACAGATGTATTTGAAGCTTGGAGAGATTCAAGAAAAAATTCCGAACGAAGCTATTAGTCAGTATGTCGTTCCATGGAATGGAAATATGAGTATAATCGATGGTACGGAAGATTCAACTTATGTTGCTGAGAATAGATCGATGTATTTGTGGTCAAAGGCTTGGATGGATAAAAGTGCAACTGAGATTATCACGAACGTTCGTGTTTGGAATATTCAAAAGCTATTAATTTCTGCAGGAGGAAGTGAAGCGCACTGGCCACAGTTCAAGCAATTGGTGAACATGGCTGAGCGCAATGAATTGAAATGCGAGTTGCTAATTGGAAATAATCGTTGGTTGTCTTCGAACATGACTTCAAAGTTGGACAGCGTTTGGAATAAAATTGCGGAGCTTCCTATTGAAGGTATTCATTTGGATTTAGAGGTTCACACCTTCGATGGCTTTCAAGATAGTCCAGATGCATTCTTCTTATTGTATATGAATCGCGTTCGTGAAGCTAGTGCATTTTGTAAGATCCACAATTTACGTTTGGAAGTTTCAATACCATTGACCTATCCAGCCGAAGTTCTTCAAGAGTTGGAAATGTTGTGTGATGAAGTCGTTGTGATGGCTTACGAAACAAAAGGGCCTAAGCAAATTCAAAATCGAATTGCAGAGGAATTGGTAATTGGAAAAGACAAAATTAGCGTAGCTCTTAGAGCGAAAGACTACGTATCAAAGGCTTCTATGGAAAATGATTTTAGAGAGTTAAAGGATTTGATTAACGTTAAGAACACTGTTATTCACGATTATCAGACGTACAAAATATTGAACCAATAATAAGGTATTGAAAAGTATTAATTTTAAAAGAAGAGGAACTGAAATAAGAACCCTTCCAGAAGAATCGAGAACTGCACGCAGAAAGTGGGATAGGATAACTTATATCTTCATTTTAATTGTGCTTTTGGCATTGGGAATTTATTACGCTTCTACTAAAGTTTTTTACACCAGAGCACAAGGCCAAGTTTTGTATGAAAATGTAGATATCCGTTTGTTAGATGACTGTCGCGTTACTCGTTATTTTGTTCATGAATATGATTCTGTTCGCGTTGGTGATACTCTTTTTGAATACATCAATGATAATGACGATACAGACAACGGTAATGGAAGTAATGGAGGGAATGTTTCGGTTTCTGTTAATGCAAGGGGTGGATCTGATAACAGCTGGATTGAGAGAGAAATTTTGAATAAACGTGAGAAGATTGCAGACAATGAAGCAAAGCGCAAGGAAAATTTAAGCTTGATCAAATCTTATGAAGCTGAGTTGGAGCGTATTCGCGCTTCTGTTGTTTTAGGTGTATTGCCTCAAAGCAGATTAGATGTTCGCCAGAATGAAATTGTTCAATTGAAAGCAGAGAACAGTCGACTTGCAGAAGAGATTTCTGAAACGAAAAAGATACTGGGGCAACTTCAGTCAGATTTGGCATCAGAAGGCAATGGATCAAACGGCGGCAAAAGCAGTGTTAAAATTAATGGAGCAAATGGCAATGGTTCGCAAGAGGCAGGAGCAGATACTGACAATGGAGGATTGGCAGAGCTAGAGAAGAAAAAACAATATTTTATTTCGCCGATTGCAGGAACAATCAATCAAATCTTCACGAAGGAATTCGAGACAGCACTTCGAGACGAGGTGGTTCTCTCTGTGCACAAGAAATCACCAATTTTCATTAGAGCCTACTTTGATCAGAAAGACCTCGATCAAATTAGCATTGGGGAAGAATTTACTGTTACATTCCCTGACGGTACCGTATCGAAGGGTGTATTGAAGAGTTTCTATTATTCAACCATACCACTTCCCGAGGAATTCCAAAAACGCTACGAACCTGTTTCAAGAGCGGTTGTAGGAGATATTTATCCGGTTAACATCGACGAAGCGCGACGTTGGAAGGATTTTTATAAGATGAGTGTTGATGTGTCTAAATATAAATATTAATATTAAGCTATTTTGGATGCAAACTTACATACGATCAATTCGGTAGTTACCGTAGGTAAGATAAGATTCTACAAAATCAATGATCGGATTGCCTTTCATTGGAATGCCTTGATGGCTTACGATGGATTTATTATTGATTCAAATAATGCTATTTTCATTCGCTCTGTTGCTCGGGAAATACGCGGGCATCACCAACCTGAGATCTATCTGAAGGGTATTTTCTTAATGGGAAATCCAGAGATGAAGAGTAAGGCAGTTTATTCTCTAATCGACGGTTTTATTCTTGGTGGAGAAGATCTGAATATGGCCGCGAACAGAGCACAAGATTATTTTTTAAGGTCTTTAGACATTCACCCAAGTGTTCCTAAAGGTGTTTTCGGGTCTATTATTAAAAAAGCTTTTGATTTGTTGTATACCCGTCAGAATAAAACGCTGGCGCCTATCCGGGATACACATTCAATTATCGGATATAATTTTCCTGAATTGAGTGTTTCTTTTGAAGAAAACGAGGAACCGCAGGTTTTGGATGCTTTGGAGTGGGCAGAAAAGGAAGGCCTTATTTGGCCGGATTTTCAAGAGCGAATTTACGTCTGCACTTCATGCTCGGGAGGTTTTTTGAGTTTTAGAGAAGTTTGTCCGCATTGTAAATCTTCCAACATTGACGGAGAAGATCTTGTGCACCATTTTCCTTGCGCTTACATTGGGCCTTTGAGCGATTTTCAAATGGAAGATTCTTCTGTTTTAAATTGTCCGAAATGCAACAAAGATTTGCACCACATTGGTGTGGACTATGATAAACCATCGGTTATCAATCACTGCAACAATTGTGATTCAATTTTCCAAGATGTTTATGTAAAAGCGAAATGCTTGAATTGCGAAAGTGATATGGATGTTCAATATTTGAAATCCCGAAACATCAATTCCTATAAATTAACCAAAAAGGGAAGACAAGCGATTACAAAGGGCTACAGCTATGACGGTATTGAAGAACAAATGGATGTGATGTTGCATTCAATGGATTCTTTCTTGTCGCTGTTGAGGTATGACATCATTCGTGAATCGCGCGAATTAGGCGACGATGTTTTGACGGGAATTTACTTCGAGAATTTGAATGAATTCGCCAATCAATTTGGTGAGTTCAGAAGGCAAAGTCTTATGCGGGAGATAGCGCTTATTGTTCAGCAACGTCTGAACGATCTCGACTATATCTGTCTTGAGCAGAGTAATTTGTTGTGGATTGTTATTCACGATGTGAAAAAGATTGAAAAGGCTCTGGAGAATTTGGTTAAAGACATTAAAGAACTCATCGATCGGAATTTACCTTCTGTTAAACTGTCAATTATTTTTGAATACAATCACCTGAAGGCAGTTACTTCGGCTGAAGCTTGTATGGTTGACCTGAAAAGAAAAATGTTGGTAGAATGAATTTACTAACCGAGTTTTACTCGTTTATAAGTAACGTCGGTTTCGAAAAATTCTTTCGGTATTTTTATTTCTTTGTCATTTTCGAATTCTTCAGATTCTTCGTCATGGAAGTAGTTGTCTTGCTCTATTGGGTTAGGGCTAAAAAGGCACGAAGACCTGCCATGGAAGAGGCGCATTTCGAATTGATGAATAGAAGACCTTTGGTGTCTGTTGTTATTCCTGGAAGAAATGAAGGAAAACATTTGTTCAAATTAGTAGAATCGCTTCGCAAACAGACCTACACCAATATGCAAATTATTGTTGTTGACGACGGAAGCGATGACGACACTCCGATAATAGGAAGAAATCTAGAAAGAAGAGGGTACATCGATTTGTTTTTGCGGAATGATGTTAGGGGCGGGAAGTCCTCTGCCGCTAATCTAGCGATTCGCTATGCTCGTGGTGAATTTATTATTGCTTTAGATGCCGATTGCAATTATCTGCCAGATGCCATTGAGCGCATACTCATACCTTTTTATTACGATAAAAGAATTGGAGGTGTTGGAGGAAGTGTGCAAGTCTATAATTATGACGATTCGGTCGCCTGTGCTCTGCAAGCAATTGAGTATTTCGATACAATATCGGTAGGTAGAATTGTTAGCTCAGAGCTTGGAATATATAGAGTTATTAGTGGTGCTTTCGGAGCTTTTCGTAAGGATGCGATTGACAAAATAGGAGGTTGGGATGTCGGTCCGGGAATGGACGGCGATATCTCTGTTAAATTACGCAAATTGGGGTATAAGGTGAAGTTTGAACCAGAGGCCATTTGCAGAACCAATGCGCCAAGCACCTTTAAAAAATTAGCGAAACAACGACTTCGCTGGGATAAGTCCCTCATTCGTTTTCGCTTGAGAAAACACAACGATGTGTTTTTTCCGACAAGGACTTTTTTATGGATAAACTTTTTTTCCTTTTTGGAAAACGTTGTTTACAATGTCTTTTTGAATTTTAAATGGTATTTTTATTTGGGAGATATGTTTATTAATTTCTTGTCTTTTCTGCCGTTCATTTTCATAACAAACATTCTTCTTTACGCGACATACAACATTCTTAAATATTTAATTTTCGGCTTATTCCGCTTGAAAAGAAAAGAGGCGATTATTTACTTGTTGCCGTACACACCTTTGATGGTTTTTTATTTCGGGTATTTTTTACGGATTGTTAGAACCAAAGCATATCTTCAAGAGTTCTTTTTTAGAGCGTCGTATAACGACAGCTGGAACCCGGCCAAGAGTTCTCGAGCTGCGAAAGCACTTCGAATCTAATATTATTGATTCAATTCAGGGTATCGATCCAACAGGTCATCACGCTTTTTCTTAGATGCTAACATAGACCAAGAGAATTTCTTTTTCCCTTCTTCAAAACGCCTGTTTTCATCTTTAACTGCTGTAAGAATCTCTAAGAATGCCGCATCTGAACTAATTACCGTTAGAATGTTCAATTTGTACTCGAACATATACCAGGTTGCCCCGTCTATTTCTAGGTATAATCGGAAAATATCACCGCTTCGACGTTTCTCAATTTCAATCAAGCCTTTTGTGTATTTGAAAATTTGCTTTTTCCCCATGCTGGCAATACCCAGAGGTCCTGTAGTTGAGAAGGTTTCTAATTCTTCATTCCAAACCCATTTCAGATCTCCGAAGTAAAAGAGTTGCTGAAGCTCTTCAGGTAGCTTTTTTAATGTGCCGTCTAAGGCCATATCAGCAATTATTTTGTCCGACTTTTCAATTCCTAAAAACTCAATTAAGCTCTTTTCAAATTGAGTTTTCGTTAAATCAATCGGGTCTAAGTTGGCTGCGTTTACAAATTTTTCAGTTAAATGTTTTTGCGCACCTTCGTCGAATGGAAAATTCAAGAGTGTGGTGCTTTGCGCATTGAGCGTTGAATCGTTTGATTGGAAATGAACCGTTCCAACTGACTTCATAACCATCATGCCGTAATCGACATTAAAGTCCATAACACCATCTCCTGTAAGTTCACAGTTGGTTGTATTCAAGCCAAGCAATTGTCCTGGTAATTTCGGTTGGCGAATCTTCTCTTTTGATCCAATGTAATACGTTTTCTTTCCTTTGTCGTAAAACAAAAATCCAGAAGATTCAATAAGTCCGTGGTCTTTTTTATTTGGCTTAGCGCTTAAGAATCCTGGATAAATTTTCATCGGTGGCTCATCCTTTACGATTACGCCGACTCCCAATTTCGACATGGTCATATCGCGCAAGGTGCTATCTACTGGAATGTATATTTCCAACGGATTTATCTCTGATTTGAATTTGAAGAAGGTTCTCGCAATGCTGCTGCAATTGTGCAGAATACGAACGCCACCATTAAACGTTAAATTGGGATTGCTAGCGTGCAATTCAAATTTCCCATAATATTCAAAGGCTGGAGACAAAAAGAACTGATCGGTTTCTTTAATGTCGCCAAACGCCACTGTCTGGTAAGTAGAATCCAGTCGGAAAGTATTAATGTGAATTTTTTGCTCTTTTTTGTTTTCGTCTTTGTATATAATGTCACCACTTCCTTCATATTTCTTGCGCCCTTCAATTTTTAAATTGGCGTTGAAAATCTTGTGGTATTGCGTCACGAAATTGCTAATTACCTGAGCGCGCTCGAGCTTCCGCATGTTAGCCCATTTTTCAATAACAACGTAATTACTGTCGGGCTGAACTTTAGAGTCAGCAACAATGATGTAGTCGATTTTTTTGCAAGTTAGACGGTTGTTTTTTACATCATACTTGGCATACGGAGAAAGGAAATTTAGGCTGTCTTGATTCGGGTCGATGGAGTAGAAGTTACTTCTTTTCTTTTCTGCATCTGTATCAATAACAAGATCGTTGTCTGCTTTACGTGAGGAAGAAAGTTCCATTTCAGACTTGTCCATGAACCAGGTGAATTGGTCCATGTAGCACACGTACAGGTTGGTTGGAAATTCAATTTTTGTTTCTCCGCTATTACTCTTGAACTGCCCCTTTCTATCGTCAAAATCAACATCGGCATTTACGTTATCTGTTTTAAACGCCAATCCCACATCTCCAGGATTTGATTTTAGCTCGAAAGCAGAAGTGTCAGCGAGCATTTTACGATTTCGTAATTTAAAGTTTTTAGAAGAAAGTTTAGCTCCAACGAAATCGGCTGATCCATTACCAGACATTCCCGTAGGTTCTAATTTCATAGTCCCTTTGAACTTAGCTTCTTGATTGAAACATTCAACCAAATCCTCGTTCGTTGTGACTTCTAGTTTGTCTTTCTTTGGGAAGTATTGCAAATCCATTTTGCTTGCTTGCGCATCGGGAACATTCGCTTTTTTATCACTTTTATTGGTGAAAGAACTAGCTAGTCCAAAAACTTCTTCCGGCACATACGTGAACGAGTTAGAAAGTGAAGTAGAGGTTAGATAATCTAACTTGCCCTTTCCCTTTAATCCGGAAAAATTCAAGGTTAAATCTCCAGTTACTTTTGCTTTGCCTCCATAGGCTTGGAAGCCAGAATCAGTGGTGTTGATTTCAAAACCTAAGCTGTTATCTTCCATAAGCACCAAGGGTTCTTTGATGTCTGGAAATATACCTCCACTGACAAGGGTGCCCTGAAACTTTAAATTCTTTTTATTGAAATTGTCGAGCGAGTCAATTTGAAACGGTTCGACTTCGTAATAGAAACCATCGCGCTTATATTTTCCTTTTTGAATCGAATACGAATCGTAGAATACATTCGATGACTTGGTGCAGGTTAAAATGGGGTATTGCGGATAGTCTTTTGAATGGTAACCGCTTTTGTTGGTCGGATGATCAATTTCCAATGTCCCCGATAATCCCGATAATACATTCTTCACACGCACTTTCGGATAGTTGCCGAAGTTGTCAGGCGCGCGCGTGTAATCGTCTACGTAAATGACACACGAATCAATTTCAGCCATTTCAAATTTGAATTGATCGTATATGAAATTGTATTTCGCTCCCATCAATTCAAAGTTTCCCGTATTTATTCTTCCGCTAAAACTGAAGTCACGATCTTTATGCAGAATTATTTCACCCCCCGTAGGATAAATCATTACTTTTTGGGAATCGCTGAGAAGAACACTGTTTACTCCTTTGATAATAATGTCTCGGGTAAGTAAACTAAACCGGGCGTTTTCCATGCGGTCTACCTCCGAGATAAATTGTATTGCATCGTAGTCTGCATTTCCGCGATTGTTTTCAATATGCTTGTATAATTTTTGAAGTAAGACAATGTCTCGTGTTTCAATGTCATACTGAATGTACCCTTTGTTGGTTAAGTCAATTAATATTGGAATCCATTGCTCGACACCGGTTCGTGCCTGTCTTGCAAAATCGATAGCGTTGAAATAGTCAGTTTGAAGTGTCTTTCCTGTTCGATATAAAATATAAACAGGATGGTCGTTGGAAATTCCGGCAAGTGTAGTAAATCTCTTTTCCTTGAAATAATCAGCCGATTCAAAATCAGCATTTCCACCAGGAACTGATCCGAATGTGCCGAAATTCATAAAGGGCGCATCGATATTCCATTGAACCGTTTCAAAATACATTTCAACCTCATGATAAGTGTTCTCGAATGGAGAAGGGGAAATGCCATTTTCCGTTCTTGATAATTCCAAATTTCTCGTCTTTTTTGTAAACATGAAAAATAAATCTGGATGATAAATACTATCCGAGTCCAATCGCATTTTAATGGAAGCATTGCTGCTTTGTATTCTGTCGGGACGAATTTCGAAGAGCAAACTTTGCGCGGTTAAAAAAGCTTTTTTCTCACGATAAAAAATCAGACTAGCCGGAGTGTCCATCGTGCCAGTTCCTTCCAGTTTTTTTCCAGACATGGTGAATCCACCTTCGTAGTCAACATTCGGAACAATGTTTTTAATTTCCAAGCGCTGATAATACGATTCAAACATGGGGTATGATGCGGTCTCTTCTGTCTTATTTCCAATAATTTTTTCTGTTAACTTGCCAGAAAGAGGTTTGTCGAAGAATTCATTGTAGAACATAACGCTGTCAATGATGTAGCGCGATTCTTTGATTCGGATATTGTAGTGATTGAATGAAACGTATGTCTTCTCTGGGTCATAACCAGCACGCTGCCATGTAACGCGGCCGGCGTTACCGTAAAATTTTTCAAGGGTGGGGAAATAATTCCCAGTTGTTTTATAGATAACGGAACTGTCTCCTCTGCTGAGACAAGTTAAATTCATTTCGTCGAAAGTAATGTGCGGTAGAGAGTCGAAAACAAATCGGTATGACGTGTTGTTAATCTTCCACAACAATGCTTCGTTTTTGTAGAACGTTAAATCTCGGAAAAGTCCCAAGCTTGATTCGACAAAATCAGCTCCGTATTTTTTTAATTTCTTTTCGGAATAAAGTCGTATCACGAGATCGTTCCATTCTTTTAACTCAGATTCACTTTTATTCGCATTTGGGAAATAGATGAACGACTGAATGTAATTGTCATAATCTGGAAAAACTTTCGCCTTTATTTCGATGAATAGATTCAGTGTTTCGCGGAATTGCTTTTTCTGAGCTTCAGAATAAACATTCTGCTCAAGCCACATTTTAGTTAGTTTTTTTTCGATCTGATCTTTACCATAATCTTTGCGTTGATCTTCGAAAAGTTTAGTGATATAGCCCAGCATCTTCTCATCTTCGTCGGGTAATTTCTCGCCTTTTTGCGCTGACACAACAAGTGTGATAAAAAGAGTTAAAAACAGGAAAATTAATTTCTTCATTGTCGCAGGTCTAGTTCCGTTACAAGGTTAACGCATTTTTAGCACGAAACATTTTCTGAATCGTTCCAAAAAGACACATATTTTCAACAAGGAGCATCCTGATTATCGTGCCAAATTCGCAGCAGACTTCGTACCTTTGCACTCTAATCACTTTTGCAATGAACAAAGAGGTATTTATCGTTTCGGCCGTGCGCACTCCAATGGGAAGTTTCGGCGGATCATTAGCTAGCGTTTCAGCTACACAATTGGGTGCGACTGCAATTAAAGGAGCCCTGAATAAAATTAACTTGAATCCGGAAGAGGTTCAAGAAGTCATTATGGGTTCTGTTCTTCAAGCAAACCTTGGCCAAGCACCTGCACGTCAGGCTGCGAAATTTGCTGGACTTTCAGACAGCGTGCAATGTACCACTGTGAATAAAGTATGTGCTTCAGGAATGAAAGCAATCATGATGGCTGCGCAAAGTATTCAATGCGGAGATGCAGATGTGGTGGTTGCTGGAGGTATGGAAAGTATGAGCCGCGTTCCTTTCTATTCAGAGAATTTGCGCTGGGGAAACAAATACGGAAACGTGACCATGATCGACGGTTTGGCAAAAGACGGACTAACCGACGTGTATCACAATTATCCAATGGGAAATGCCGCGGAACTATGCGCGAAAGAGTGCAACATCTCTCGCGAAGCACAAGACGAATTCGCTATTGAATCATATAAGCGTTCAGCTGCTGCTTGGGCATCTGGACAATACGCAAATGAAATTGTTCCGGTTGAAGTAGTTGGAAGAAAAGGCGATGTTGTTCTTTTCGCTGAAGATGAAGAATATAAAAACGTAAGTTTCGAAAAAATCCCTGGACTTCGTCCGGTATTCGCGAAAGACGGTACCGTTACTGCAGCGAATGCTTCAACCATGAACGACGGTGCTGCTGCATTGATCTTAATGAGCAGAGAGAAAATGGAAGCACTTGGTTTAACTCCTTTGGCAAAGCTAACGGGTTATGCAGATGCAGAGCAAGCGCCAGAGTGGTTCACCACAACTCCTTCATTGGCTTTACCAAAAGCTGCTGCAAAGGCAGGCGTGAAGTTGGAAGAGCTAGACTTGATCGAATTGAACGAAGCGTTCAGCGTAGTTGGTATCGTGAATACACAAAAGATGAATTTAGATCCCACGAAGGTGAATGTGAACGGAGGTGCTGTTTCATTGGGTCACCCACTCGGATGCAGCGGTGCACGTATTGTTGTGTCGTTGGTTCACGCATTGAAAAATCGCAACCAGAAATTAGGTGGAGCAGGCATCTGTAACGGAGGTGGCGGAGCTAGTGCCGTTGTTGTAGAGAGCGTATAATACATATTCAATGAAATTAGTTTTTCCAAACCAGATCACACCGCGTTGGCTTATCTTCTTGATAGACCTAGCGCTGTGTGCTTTGGCTTTTGTTGGGGCTTATCTCATTCGTTTTGAATTTGCAATTCCGAAGATTGAACTTGATTTAATGCTGCTCTTTGCTCCAATATATTTTGCAGTGAGAGCCTTGTTATTCTTTGTTGGAAAATCATATTCAGGAATTATTCGTTTTACAAGCACGCAAGATGCAATTCGCTTGGGTTTTGTTTTGCTGCAAGGGAGTGTTGCATTTTTGATTTTGAATTTTATTCGAAAGGGTGTTGATGGGACTTATTTCGTCCCACTCTCCATTGTAATTCTCGAATTTCTTGTGAGTGCAGCTATGCTTGTATTCTTCAGACTTTCTATTAAATTTCTTTACATGGAATTGAAAAATCCAAGAGGAAGCAAAATGAAAGTGGTGGTATTCGGCGCAGGTGAAGGTGGGTTACTGTTGAAAAGAACACTCGATAGAGATAGAAATTCTTTGCTTGATGTTGTGGCTTTTTTCGATGATAACCAACAGAAAGTGGGTAAGAAATTAGAGGGGGTACAGATTTTAAGTGGAAAGAAGCTGGGTGTTTTTTTAGCAGAAAATTTAATTGAAGAATTGATTATTTCGATTCCAGAGTTAGCGATTTCGCGCAAACGTGAATTGGTTGATTTAGCATTGAAGTACAAAGTTACCTTGAAACACCTTCCTCATGCGAACAACTGGATCAACGGAGAGCTCAGCGCAAAACAATTGCGTGAAGTGAAGTTTGAAGATCTTCTTGGAAGAGACGTGATTCAAATGAGTTCGAATGAAGTGAAAGACATTATTCAAAATAAGGTCGTTCTCGTTACAGGTGCCGCAGGTAGCATTGGTAGCGAATTGGTTCGTCAATGTTTGTTGTTGAATCCCGCGAAGGTTATTGCATGCGATGTTGCCGAGACTCCCATGTTTTTATTGGGAAATGAATTGTCGAAATACATCGATGAAGGAAAATTGGAAATGGTCATCGGCGACGTGCGCAACGAATTGCGCATGCGACGCATGTTTGAAGCGTTCCAACCGAAAATAGTTTTTCATGCAGCCGCCTACAAACACGTTCCGCTTATGGAAGACAATCCAGCTGAGGCCGTTGCAACGAATGTGTTCGGTTCCATGAAGGTGCTCGATATTGCGGCAGAATTTGGCGCTGAACGTTTCGTAATGGTAAGCACCGACAAGGCTGTGAATCCAACCAACGTGATGGGCGCAAGCAAACGCATTGCTGAAATGATTGTGCAGTCGAATGACAAATCGCTCATATGTGTAACTACACGTTTTGGAAATGTGTTGGGAAGTAATGGTTCTGTAATTCCGGTTTTTAGAAAACAGATTGAAGAGGGAGGCCCCGTAACGGTAACACATCGCGACATTACACGATTCTTCATGACTATACCGGAAGCTGTTCAGTTGGTTTTAGAGGCAGGTGCCATGGGGAAAGGAAACGATATTTTTGCCTTTGATATGGGGCAACAGGTGCGCATTGCAGATTTAGCGGAACAGATGATTCGCTTGAGTGGACTAGAGCCGGGGCAGGACATTGAGATTCAATATACCGGTATTCGCCCTGGAGAGAAACTCTATGAAGAAGTTCTAGCAACAGAAGAAAATACGGTGCCTACGCACAACGAGAAAATTCTTTCAGCGAAAGTTCGGAACGTTGAAGCTTCTGAATTGAAAGAGAAGTTATCGCGTTTGGAAGAGCAAATGAATCTTCAAAACAACCAAGAAATGGTTCGTGTTATGAAAGAGATTGTTCCTGAATTCAAGAGCAACAACTCTGAGTTTTCGTTACTCGACAACTAATTGTCATGGCGAGTTTCCGCACTGTTTCTTCATCAGCCGATTCGTTGTATAAAGTAAGCGGCAGCAAACACATTGGAAAAACTTTTCGCGTTCATTCAGAAAAGGAAGCCAAACAAATTATTCAAAATCTTTGGGAAGAACATCCGCAAGCCACGCACATTTGCTTTGCCTATGTCTTAGCGGTTTATGAAAAGTTGGAGCGAAGCTCAGACGACGGCGAGCCCGGTGGTACTGCCGGAAAGCCCATCTTGAATCAAATTAAATCTGCGAAACTCACCGAAGTCTTGGTTGCTGTTATTCGGTATTACGGAGGAACGAAGTTGGGTGTGTCTGGATTGATAGATGCCTACAAGAATGCCGCGAAGCTTGCCTTGGAAGCAAGTGGGGTAGAGGAATGTGAAGTGGAAGTTCAATATGGGCTAACCGTGAGTCACGAAGAAACATCCGCACTCATGAATGCGTTGAATAGACTTTCATTTCGAAAGATCAATACACGCGTTGAAATGAATTTCACCATTGAAATTTCCATCAAAGAAGAAATGGAAGCACAATTGCTAAGCGTATTGAAAGACCTGCGATTAAACTCTTTGAAAGCAGAAAGTCTTGCGAAGCACCTTTAGAATAATCTTCCAACGGATCTTTAGAAAAACCTTCCCCCGGACTTACGGAGCAACAGGTAAATTTTCCTTGAAAAGCCATTGCTTATCGAACGGCACAATGTGAACGCCCGAGTAATAGAAGTGAATAATTTCTTCCGCTGTTTTTCCTTTCTTCGCCATGTTCATGGCGCCTTCCTGACAAAGACCAACACCATGTCCGAAGCCTCTTCCATGAAGAATAATTTCGTTGTCTAATTCTTCAATATGAAAATAGGCCGACTTCAATTTGAGGTCTGTGCGCATGTCTTTCGTTGCAAGCGAGGTGCTGTTGTGCAAGTAATAAAGTGGGCGTTTGTTCGCCGTGCAATTCATACTTCCTGCAATGCATTCTTCTGAATCGCTCACTGAAATATTCTTTGTTTTCAAATAGGTTGTCCAATCGTTTGCACTCATTCTTTTTTCCCAGGTGCTATTCGACATGCCCATGCAATAAGGATCTTTCTTCCCAACACAATAAGATAAATTCGCTTTCCAAACGTCTTGCGCACTCAAGGTTTGCCCACCGCAATTGCTGTGGAAAAAAGCGGTGATGAGATGCGCAGTGCTATCTACAATGACAAGCTTTTCTGTTCGCCTCACAGCAGTGAAGATGTCGATGTCTTTTTTCGAAATGCCATGATAAACTTGACAATGTGTGCCGTCGCAAACATCGCTTTCAGTATGTCTATCTTGATTGCGAAGCGCATACGTTCTGCTTAGAATGGATTGCACCTTGTAATACTCGAGAGGCTTGTTCGCTCCCCCCTCGGCTTCAACCACACCAGCCACATACTCTTCCAATGGAAGCGAATTAACGACCTGAATTTTTTGATCTTTTGGTTGAAGGGAAAATTCACCTTCGTATTTGAAAACAAAGGATTTTGAATTTTGCATCAAAGCAAACAATGCTTCGTTTTTCAATGCAGAAAAGCTCGCCTTTGTGGTTTGAATAGCTTTGTAAGGATCGGTCTTGACTTGAATGTTTTTTTCATTCAACATGAACACAACAGTATGCTTGCTGGGTATGTGAAGATCAATGGTGTCGCACTGAAGATGGAAACTATCGGTGCATTGCACATAGAGATAGGTCCATTGTTTTTGTGAAAGCAATTCTAAACGGACGACTTGTCCATGTATATGAAAAGACATGAGTATGGCGCAGATGAAGAGAATGCTTGTTTTCACAAGCGCTAAACTACGTTCAGAAGAATTAGGCTTTTGATCGACCTTCAATATTTTTCAACAGCAACCTTGCCGTTAACTCCGAAGCTCCGCCGTTTCCAAGAGACGCTTTCAATTCCGCATATGAATTTAAAACAGATTCGCGTTTGCTTCCACCAACAAGAACTGCACGCAATTCCTCTTCTGCTTGCCCAACATTCCATTCAGATTGAATAAGCTCGCGAACAGCTTCTCGGTTCAATAACAAATTCACCAATGAGATGAATTTTATTTTTACCAAGCGCTTCGCAATGGCGAAAGAAATTGCGTTGGCTTTGTAGCAAACAACTTGAGGGGTATTGAGCAATGCCGTTTCAAGGGTGGCGGTTCCACTTGTAACCAAAGCCGCTTCGCTTGCTTCCAACAGGTCGTAAGTGACGTTGTAAAACAAACTCACTTTGTGCTTTCCAATAATTTCTTTGTATAATTTTTCTGGAAGGGAAGGAGCACCTGCAATGATGAACTGATGTTCAGGAAATTTGTATTTCATTTCCAACATGACATTCAACATACGGGTAACTTCTTGTTTGCGGCTTCCGGGAAGAAGCGCAACAATAGGCCTTTCGTCTAAGAAATATCTTTTCCGAAACTCTTCCGGAGAAACGCGTTGGCGTTTGTTCACTTCATCAAGTAGCGGATGACCAACAAATTGAACGTCCATTCCTTTCCTCGCATAAAAATCTTTCTCGAAAGGAAGTACAGCGTACAGTTCGGTAACGTCGCGTTTAATTTTATGAACGCGATTTTCTTTCCAAGCCCATATCTGAGGAGCAATATAGTAATACACCGGAATGCCCTGTTCCTTGGCCCATGCAGCAATACGCAAGTTGAAGCCAGGGTAGTCTATTAAAATAAGTGCGTCTGGACGCTCACTTAGTATTTCATCTTTGCAGCGTTGTATGTTTTTGAAAATGGTGCGTATGTTTTTCAGCACTTCCCAAAAACCCATGAATGCTAAATCTTTGAAGTGCGTTGAGATTTTCACCCCTTCGCGATGCATTAAATCTCCGCCCCAACCTACGAGTTGAAGGGAAGGATCTTGCTTCAACAAGGCCATGGCCAAATTGCTTGCATGCAAATCTCCCGATGCTTCTCCGGCAATGAAAAAGAATTTCTTTCCGTTATTCATCAGTATAAATAAATGGCTACTGGAACACTTACAATAACAACTGCCAAGAGTCCTTTGCAAAAGTTATAATATTCTTGTCGAATCATGACGAAGAACAAAATCACATCGAATAGTATACTCACTGTTACAAGTTTGTCGTGAAAGATGTCACTGCCTTGAACCAAGGTTTCAATAAACCTACCGAAGGTTTGTCCGTTAATCTGTGCAATTAAAAATCCGAATACCATGAATCCAACAGCCGCTCCAATTATTCCTGCCGCTACGCCATATGCGAACGTATCTATCTTTCCTTTTTTCACTGTGGCCATTGTTGCAAATGTTTAAGCGTATGATAAGCAGTTAAATCGTATTGAACCGGAACAGCAGAAACATACATGTTCGCCAATGCGTATTCATCTGTGTCTTCTCCTTTGTCGTGGTTGTGGAAGGTTCCTGTTAACCAGAAATAATCTTTTCCACCGGGATCTTTTCTGTGTTCGAACCAGTCGTCCCAGAAGGCTTCGGCCTGACGACCGAAACGAATGCCCTTAATTTCTTCAACACTTCCTTTCGGAATATTCACATTTAAACAGAAATTTTCAGGAAGCTTGTCGTCGTTCAAAACATTGCGAACGATTATTTCAGCATAATGCATAGACGCGCTGAAGTCGGCGTCTGCGGCGTAATCTAGTAGAGAGAATCCGATAGAAGTAATTCCTTCCATAGCGCCTTCCAACGCAGCCGACATTGTTCCGCTGTAGAGGACGTTGGTGGCGGAGTTGTTTCCGTGATTCACACCACTTAATATTAGATCGGGCTTTTTCTTAATGATTTGTGAAATGCCGAACTTCACGCAATCGGCCGGAGTGCCCGAGCATGAATAGGCTTGAACCCCTTCACCAAAGATGTTTTGTTCTTGCGCGCGAATGATACCGTTAATGGTAACCGCGTGTCCCATTCCGCTTTGCGCTTTGTCTGGAGCAACCACAACTACTTGTCCGAATTTCTTCGCAACTTCCACCAACGAACGTATACCTTTCGCGGTAATGCCATCGTCGTTTACAACTAAAATCAAAGGTTCTGAATCCATACTGCAAACATAAGCTTGAAAAGTAGCTATACTTGCCTCAGGTTCATGAATATTTCTTCATCTTTGCCCAAGATTTATAAACATATGAATGCATTCGTAGTAGGTGGTGTTCGCACCGCAATTGGAAGTTTTGGTGGAACGCTCGCTCCTGTAAGAGCCGATGATTTGGCAGCCGTTGTTTTGGCTGAATTGATGAAGAAATTCCCAAGCCTTGATCCGGCAGTAATCTCTGACGTGTTCATGGGATGTGCCAATCAGGCTGGAGAAGACAACCGCAACGTGGCGCGCATGGCCGTGTTGTTGGCCGGACTTCCGCATACCGTTCCAGCAGAAACCTTGAATCGCTTGTGCGCTTCGGGTATGAGTGCGGTTGCTACGGCTGCTCGCGCAGCGCATGCGAATGAGGGCGATGTGTTTATAGCAGGAGGGGTAGAGCACATGACTCGCGGACCGTGGGTGATTTCGAAAACAAGTTCTGCATTTGGAAGAGATGCCCAGATGTTCGACTCTTCTTTTGGATGGCGTTTTGTGAATCCGAAAATGAAGGAAATGTATGGCGTAGATGCCATGGGAGAGACAGCAGAGAACTTAGCCGAGATGTTCAATATTTCTCGCGATGATCAAGATTCTTTCGCGTTTTGGTCTCAGCAAAAAGCAGCAGCTTCCATTGATTTGTTGAAGGAAGAAATTGTTGCGGTGAATATTCCAATGAAAAAAGGAGATCCAATTGTTTTCAATACCGATGAATTTGCGAAAGCAGGAACCACTTTGGAAGGACTTGCGAAATTGCGTGCTTCGTTTAGAACAGGAGGAACTGTTACAGCAGGAAATGCATCTGGATTAAACGACGGTGCTGCAGCCTTGTTAATGGCTAGTGAGAACGGATTACAAACGCACGGACTTACACCGTTGACGCGAGTGGTTTCTTCTGCAGTTAGCGGAGTAGAGCCTCGCATCATGGGCATTGGTCCGGTTGAAGCGTCGAAGTTGGCGTTGAAGCGCGCGGGATTGACGTTAGATCAAATGGATATTTTAGAATTGAATGAAGCCTTCGCTGCGCAAGTTTTGGCTTGCACACGTCAGCTTGGAGTGGAAGACAATGACGCGCGTATCAATCCGCAAGGAGGTGCCATTGCGTTGGGACATCCGCTCGGAATGAGCGGAGCACGTTTGGTTCAAACAGCCTCTGTGCAGTTGGCTCGTTCAAACAAAAAATACGCTTTGTGCACCATGTGCATTGGCGTAGGGCAGGGTTATGCAGTGGTTTTAGAACGCGTGTAACCATGGCAAATATTTTTGAATTCAACGGATACATTCCAGTCATTCACGAGTCGGCATTCATTCATCCGAATGCAACTATTACGGGCAATGTGATTATTGGAAAGAACGTATACATTGGTCCGGGCGCGGCTATCCGCGGCGACTGGGGGCAGATTATTATTTCAGACGGATGCAACGTTCAAGAGAATTGCACCATTCATATGTTTCCCGGAACCACTGTTGTCTTGGGTGAAAACGCGCACATTGGTCACGGAGCCATTGTGCACGGCGCGCAGATTGGCGCAAATACGTTGGTTGGAATGAATGCGGTGTTAATGGACGATGTTGTTGTGGAAGAAGAGTGCATCATTGGCGCGTTGTGTTTTGTACCTGCGAAAACGGTTGTGGAAAGAAGAAGTGTGATGGTTGGAAATCCGGCCAAGAAGGTGAAGGAAGTGAGCGATCAGATGTTGGAATGGAAAACGGAAGGAACAGGTTGGTATCAGCGTTTGCCGGAAGAATGTCGCAATACGTTGCGCGCGGTTGAACCGCTTCGTGATATTCCAGCAGACCGTAAGGTTCAAGACACAAAGGGCTACGAAGCTTGGCACGAGCGCAAGTCATGAGTTTTCAGTTCAAGCAATTTTCTGTCTCGCATGATTCCTCTTCTATGAAAGTGGGAACCGACGCGGTGTTGTTGGGTGCATTCATTCAAACAGAGAAACAAGAAAAAATTTTAGAAGTAGGAACGGGCTGTGGCGTTGTAGCGCTTATGCTGGCACAAAAGGGAAATCGCGTTTTAGCGATTGACATTCATTCGCCATCGGTTGAAGAAGCGCAGCAGAATTTTAGAAATTCCGTTTTTGCGCCATTGCTCATAGCAGACGAGATAGATTTTTTCAAACTTCAGGCACCTGTGAAATTCGATCGCATTGTATCGAATCCGCCCTTTTTTCAAAATAGCCTACAGGCCCCCGACGAAGCGCGGAATACTGCGCGTCATGCCCTAAACGATTGGGTGAAACGTTTTTGGGAACGTGCACACAAGTTAACTGGAAGGGTGAATGTAATCATACCCGTTGAAGTCTTCGACGAATGGAAACGCGAAAGTGAATTGTCGAATTTTTTCTTGGTGAGGAAATGCGAGGTCTTTTCTCGTTCCGATAAACCGGCCATTCGTTTCATCTTAGAATTTTATCGAATTGAACTGCCGTTGGAGGAAACATCTCTTGTTCTTATGAATGAAGATGGCACTCGAACGAAGGAATATGCGGAGTTTGCGAGTTCTTATTATCTCTAAGTCTACAGATCAATCTGACTTCGTCAGATCAATTGCTCCGCAATCAATCACCTAAGGTGATCAAGCCTACGGATTAATCGGAACGATTGATCGCAAAGCGATTGATTCGAAGAATTGATCACGTAGTGATTGATCTGAAAGATTGATTCGAAGGTTTGATCACGCAGTGATTGATCTGAAAGATTTCACCGAAGGTTTGATCACCTGGTGATTGATCTGAAAGATTGAACCGAAGGTTTGATCGCAACGCGATTGATCTGAAAGATTGATTCGAAGAATTGATCACCTAGGGATTGATTGCGCAGCAATAAAGACCATACTTGGTTATTATTTTAGTATTTTCGTCATGTTTATCAATTTATTGTAGATTGTCGCTTTGAAGACACCTTGCTGAATAATGAAAAACTGACTTAACAGAATTACTGCTTATATAAAAAAAACAAAAATATTCTTGAAGAAATTCAAGAGCATCATCCGTTATCAACATGGCTTAGACCGCTTCTTGCGGAAATGAGGTATTATGAGCGGCTGGGGAAATTAAAATATTAATTTGAGAAAAATATGAATCTATGAGAATAAATAAGTTTGCCTTGGTTCTATTTTTTTCAGTTACGTTCACTTCGATTAGATTTGAATCTTTTGCGTTTGATGAAAATTCTCTAATTAAAAATTTTGACTGGAAAAGCGAAACTCTTAACCCTGAAATCGAAGAGGTCATTGAGGCAAATTTTGCAATCGCCTCGAATATTTCGGTAACTGCGGGTGGAAGCCTAGTTGTCACCAGTAATATCTCCTTACCCTCAAATGCCTCTATTGTTGGAACATATTTGACGTTGTCAGGAGTAACAGTAAGTGCTGGAACATGGCCTAGTGATGTATCAATCTCTATGTCCGGAGTATCATCCTTGAGTAGTCAACCTGTTGCTAATATCAATGGTCAAATGATTGGAGGTGGTCCTTTTAGCTACCAATGTGCCAGTATTGAATCTTCGGGGGGGGAAGTTGTTTTGATATTTTCACATAACTACTCGTGGGGTGGGCCCATGACGATTGACGAAGTTTATCTCGAGGTTATTTATTCCCAGCCTGCGGGAGCTGTTAATTTATGTCAGGGATCTTCGGTTGTCCTAACTACGGGCAATTCTCCAGGGTCAACATTTCAATGGAATCTAAATGGGGAAATAATTCCTGGAGCAACTAATTCATCATACACCGCAAACATAAGTGGATCTTATACTGTGGTCGTGTCGAACTCTTCAACATGCACTGCAGCAAGTGATGCAACAGTTGTAACGGTGAATGCACTTCCATCAGCTACGATTACTACAGTTGCTTCAACGACTTTTTGTCAAGGTGGTTCAGTTGTATTGAACTCAAATACTGGACCAGGATTGACCTATCAATGGAAATTGAACGGAACGAATATCGCCGGAGCAACGTCTTCATCATACACTGCGAATGCCAGTGGTTCGTATACCGTTGTTGTAATGAACATTAGCTATTGTTCTGCAACGAGCACAGCAACTGTTGTGACAGTGAATACTCTTCCAACAGCGACCAACACCCCCTCCACTGCAACAAATTTTTGTGAAGGTGGAAGCGTAGCTTTGAACGCAAATACCGGAATTGGTCTTACGTATCAGTGGTACAACAACGCTGTTCCAATTAGCGGAGCAACAACTTCAATATATACAGCTAACGTCACTGGGTCATACACAGTTGACGTAACAAATACGTCAATGTGTTCAGCGACAAGCGCGGCCACTGTTGTGACTGTGAATGCTCTCCCATCTGCGACCACCACTGCTGCAACTGCAACGACTTTTTGTCAAGGCGGAAGCGTTGTCCTTAACGCTAATACTGGAACCGGTTTTATGTATCAATGGCGTCTGAATGGATCCAATATTTCAGGCGCAAACTCGAGTTCGTTTAATGCGGTTCAGGGAGGTACTTACACTGTAACAGTTTCAAATTCCAACGGTTGTTCTGCAACTAGCATTGGCACTGTTGTAACAGTGAATGCGCTTCCAACAGCAACGATAACAGCGTCAACTACGACGAACTTCTGTCAAGGTGGTTCTGTAATATTGAACGCAAATACAGGAAGTGGCTTGACCTATCAATGGTATAGCAATACTGTTTCTATAAGCGGAGCAACTTCATCATCTTTCACTGCGAATGCGAGTGGTTCTTATGAGGTAATTGTTACGAATACTTCAGCTTGTTCTGCTCCGAGTGCAGTTGTGAATGTGCTCGTGACTCCGATCATAGCCTATTTCGCAGATTTAGATAATGATGGTTATGGAAATTCGGGGAATACAGTAGGCACCTGCGTTCAGCCAGTTGGATATGTCTTGAATAGTCTCGATTGTAATGATTCAAACGCTGCTATTAATCCTGTTGCTTCAGAGAGTTGTAATTCAATAGATGATAACTGCAATTCTCAAACAGATGAAGGATTAACATTTACTAACTATTATTCAGACCTTGATAATGATGGTTTTGGGTATGGTGCAGGAACTTCTTTATGTTCTAATCCTGGAGCAGGATATAACATCAATTCGTTGGATTGCAATGATACTAATGTAAATATCAGTCCTTCCATAATTGAAATAGGCAGTAATGGAATCGATGAAAATTGCGATGGTTTAATAGATAACTCGAGTAGCGCTCAATGTTCTGGGCCACCTCCTGGAGTTATTTGTTCCATCGGACAATCTACGACTATATGTGCTCCTTCTTGGCCTTGGTTACCGGGGCAGTGGCGATTAAACGGCGGAGAAGTTTTTTCACAGAGTTATTGCGTTACCGTCGATCAACCAGGTTCTTATACATGCACAGCATTAAATCATTTCACGGCACAAACTCAAACTTTTGGATATAGTGTAATTTTAGATTCCCCCATAACGCCGACTATTTCTTGTTCTGTTCAATCGTTTGGTAACAATCAAGGATATGTTACATTAACAGCCAGTAATGGTTACGGATATCATTGGAGTTCAGGGGAGACTTCGCAAACTATAACTGTCCCTAATATTGGTGGTTACTCTGTTGAAGTTCTCAATTCTAATTGCTGTCCTGTCACATCCTTGTTTACACAAGTGTATTCATCTCCAGGTTGCACAGATTTGAGCGCCTGTAATTATAATTCGAATGCTGACTGTAATAACGGATCTTGCGTATACCCAGGATGCACAAACCCTCAGGCTTGCAATTTCAACCCAAACGCCGGTTGTGATGACAGTTCTTGTTTAACTGTTTACGGTTGCATGGATGCGAGTGCATGTAATTATAACCCATTGGCCCAATGCGATAACAATCAATGTGTTTATCCAGGCTGTATGAATCCTCAAGCGGCGAATTATAATTCTTTGGCAGGTTGTGATGATGGTTCGTGTTTGTTTTCAGTGACCTTTAAGGTGGACATGGCTTATGTCACGGGTTTCTCGATACCATATGTATCGGGTTCATTTGACGGTTGGTGCGGTTGGTGCAACCCCATGTCAGATATAAACTCAGACGGAATTTGGGAAACTTCTATTGGTATTCCTTCTGGATATTATGAATATAAGTTTAATTTTGACGGTTGGAGTGGACAAGAAAATCTTGAAGAAGGCTCGCCATGCACGGTTACAAATTCAGGCTACACAAATCGCACATTAAATGTCAACTCATCAATAGTTTTACCAGTTGTTTGTTGGGGCTTTTGCTCAGCATGTTCTGAAGTAATCGGTTGCACCGATTCGTTGGCGTGCAATTACGATTCAACTGCTGGTATAAATGACGGGACATGCAATTATGGTGGCTGCCTCAACAACCTTGCATGTAATTATGAACCAACCTCAATGTGTGACAATGGGTCATGCATTTTTCCAGGGTGTAACAACCCAATTGCTTGTAATTTCAATCCCCTTGCAGGATGTGATGACGGATCGTGTATTTTGCCGGGTTGCACAGATTTAAATGCTTGCAACTACAATCCTGCAACGACATGTGATGACGGTAGTTGTGTTTATCCAGGTTGCACAGATGGCAGTGCTTGTAACTATAATCCCATAGCAGGCTGTGAAGATGGATCATGTTACTTTCCTTACTCGAGTTGTAACGATGATTACCCAGAATCTGTTCTTGACACCTGGTTCAGTTGGAGTGATTTCGGAGGAGGAGGAGGTTGTCTTTGTATGGGAACGAACTACATATACGGCAATGTTGGTCAAAGTGAAACGGTATTATGTCCTTTTGAAACAGGTTATTCTATTAGCGGGGTTACGTTGCCAACTTATTCCCATGATCCAATAAATCCACCATCTGGGCCGGAATGGTTCGACCCTGTCCCGGTTGAAATAGAGAACTACACTCTTCAATGGTATTATAAATCGGGTAGCAATTCTGCTCCTGTAGGTTCAAGCACTTCTGGTTGGAACATTATTCCAGGAGAAGTATCTCCGACACTATCAATTTCCCCATTTGCAGGAACAAGAACTTATGCGTGCTTCGAAATCCCTTCAATTGCCTACGGTATCTCTAACCAGTGGATTCCTGGTGCAAGAATAATTACCTACAGTTCATTCGCAGCTCAAACCATTATCGGTAATCCGAACATTACACCATTCAACGCATACAACTACATTGTAAATCCAATTCCTGAACACACATACAACTGGACAGTAACCAATGGAGCAATTGCATCTGGACAAGGCACAAACAACGTGTCCATCATGTGGGGACAAAACGGTCCGTATCAATTGACACTTACTGAAAGCGATGGCACATGTTCAGGCTCTTCTTACCTCTTTGCCGTGAATAACAACTGTTCAATTTCTGTAAGCGCCTCAAGCTCAACCACTAATACGTTCTGCGCAGGAACAACGCTCCAGTTGCAGGCCGCTACTTCAGCTACTGGAATTACCTATCAATGGTATTTCAATGGCAGTTTAATTCCGAATGAAACAAATCAAAATATTTCAGTTTCATCAGGTGGAAATTATCAGGTCAGCATCAATCAAAATGGATGCACTGCCGTTTCAAATATTGTTTCAATAACAGAGTTGCCAAGTGCAATCATTCCAAGTATACTTGTTGAACAAGCTAACGCAGGTTGTGCGGGTGGAGAAGCAACACTTACTGTTTCAGGAGGAACTTATTCAAATCTTCTCTGGAATAACGGCCTTACCGCAAGTTCTATCAATGTAAATGCTTCAGGAGATTTTAGTATTACAGCAATTGATGAAAACGGATGCGCAGTTTCTGCAGGTCCGGTTTCGGTAAACTTCTCAATTCTAGATCCAGTTCCAGTTTGTATTGTAACTGTCGATCAAATAACAGGAAAGAACAATGTGGTTTGGGAACCGGTTACTTCAGATTTGATTAATTCATATGTAGTGTTGAAAGAAACCAATGTTGCAAATGAATATGCGCAAATTGGAACAGTTGCATATGGCTCTAGTGGGATTTTTGAAGACTTAAATTCAGATCCGCAAATTCAAGCGAATCGCTACAAACTCGCATTGATTGACACTTGCGGAATCTTATCTTCAACGTCAAACTTCCACAAAACAATTCACTTAACTGCGAACCAAGGTTTAGGAAGCAACGTGAATTTAATCTGGAGTGACTACGAAGGTTTTGATTTTGGAAGCTATTCAATCTACAGAGGTTCATCTGCAAGTTCACTTAATCTGCTTACCACAATTGCAAGCAACTTAAACTCATTCACAGATGTTAATCCTCCTATCGGAGAAACATACTATATGATTGAAGTTGCAGGAGTAAGTTGCGATCCGCAACGAACGTTAGTCTATTCGCATTCGAATATTCTAGATTCAACAGTGGGCATTGAAGAATTCACTTCAACAAGAATTTCACTTTATCCAAATCCGGCTTCAACCAATATTACACTGCAAGTGAATTCACCACTCATTGGAGAAGAGTATATTGTTTTCGATGCCATTGGAAAAGTGATTTACAAGAACAAAATTCAATCAACCAACGAGATCATTCAACTTAACGGCTTCAATAACGGAAACTACTTTATTAAAGTGAATGAGATGGTGAAACGATTTGTGGTTGAAAAATAGATTTTCAATCATCTTCGATGACCAATCTTTCAGATCAATCTGACTTCGTCAGATCAATTCTTCGAATCAATCGTTCTGATTTTACCGAAGGTTTGATCAGTTAGTGATTGATCTGAAAGATTTCACCGAAGGTTAGATCGCAACGCGATTGATCTGTAAGATTGATTCGAAGAATTGATCACCGAAGGTGAGTGTTATTCCTCAATTTCCAACAGAACGCTTAACAACACCTGCAACTCCCTCACCTTATCGGCGTTGTTCTGAGAAATGTAATGGTGACTGAGCGCGTTAATGTTCCGTGTTACAACATCTGAATTGGAACATGGATCGAAGAAACGTTGATCTAATGGCAAATGCTGACTGGAAATGAACTGCTCGATTTCTTCACGGTCGAGGATAGATCCTCCGGCTGCTGGATTGATATAAAATAAAATTTCTTCCGTGTTGGTTTCGCCTTCAGGCAACAACCACTCGGGCATTTGTTCAACATAACACAATAAGAAATGGCCGGGTAAATTCACACCGTAAATTGGCAAGTCTAAACTACGAGCCAACAACAAATACAACGTACCAATACTTAATGATGTTCCAGTCTTCGAATTCAACACATCGAACAACGAATGCGGAGCATTTTGAATTTCACCAGAAACACTGGTGTAACCACAAAGCTTAAATAAAATGTGATTCACAACATTCACTGTTTCCAATGCTGTCAATCGCTCGTTCAATTCCAACCAAATATCCTGACGCAGTCTTGAGAACAAATACGTAATCTCTTCACTCGGGACATTGCGCTGATAATACTTATTCAAAATCAACATTCCCTCTAACAACTCTTGCTCGCCGTTCTGCCAATCTTTAATCGCAACGTAAGTAGTCTTGTATTGAATGTTTGCAATGATCTCCGACAAGCGCTGAAGCGCTAACGGATCTCCGCTTCCAATAATGAAGTGATCTTCTAACGTATGCAATACTTCCTCGCCCTTCTCGGTAATGGCGTCGCGAACCGTATTGAAGATTACTTCATCCGGATCCTCGAGCAATTGTATCAAAGCGTGAATGTCTGTTCGACTCATGTTGGGTGTTTAATTAACAAGGCCAAATCTATTTTACGCTTTAACCTTTTAGACACATCATTTAACTCTTTATTCACACTGAATTTTTAGTAAGTGTCAATAGAACTGACAGCTTGTCTAATTCCACGGAGAATCGTCACATTGGAATAGCTGTTGTATTATTGAAGCATGATTCTTCCGCAAGACAAGACAAAACTGCTCGATGCGATTTTGTGGTCAACCATTTTTGTACTCCTCTTTGTTATCTCGTTTTATGGTTCTCGGTATCTAAATATTTCTCTTTCGAAGCTAGGCGTTGAACCACGAACCTGGCAAGGGCTCTTTCATATGCCAAGCATGCTTTTCGTACACGCCACACCTGAGCACCTTTGGAACAATGTGCTAGCCTTTTTCATTCTAACAACGACCATTTTCTTTTTCTATTACGAAATAGCTATTCCCGTTTTCTTAATCATGTGGCTGTTCTCTCCAGTTATTCTTTTTATAATTGGAAGGGATAACGTCCATGTCGGGGCAAGCGTGCTCATCTATGCTGAATTCGCTTTTCTCTTCTTCAGCGGAATATTTCGAAGAAACTTAAACACGAAGCGAATCTCGATGGCTGTCGGATTTGTATACGGATATACCGTTTGGTATATGTTTCCTATTGAACAGCAAGTTTCATGGGAAGGGCATATAAGTGGTTTTATATGCGGAATTATATTGGCTTGGTACTGGCGGAAGCAAGGTCCGCCAGAGCCTGTGTATAGGCATGAAGTAGAGCCAGAGCTTAGCGATGAAGATCCGTTTTGGCTTGAAAACACAGAGGGTAAATCTCAAAATGAAACCTTATCAGATTCGGATAGTGAATAAGTTCATCTTTAACCCCTAATTTATTTCGAATCGGACTGCTTTATATTTGTCAGGTAAACTAGAATTAAGACAACACATGAAATTCATTGTCAACAGCATCGGCCTTTTAAAACAATTGCAATTGTTAAACGGCGTATTGAACTCGAACAATACCCTTCCTATCCTCGATAACTTCTTGTTCGAAATGAAACAAGACGAACTTACGCTTTCAGCGTCTGACTTGGAAACAAGTATGACCACGCGTATGGCTATTCAATGCAAGGAAGAGGGAATGATCGCAGTGCCAGCGAAATTGTTATTAGATATCTTGAAGAGTCTTCCAGATCAACCGTTGACTTTCGATGTAGACGGAAAAACATTTGGAATTGAAATCACCAGCGATAACGGTAAGTACAAACTAACCGGACAAAATGGCGACGAGTTTCCAAAGGCCCCTGCAATGGGAACTTCAAAGGCATTGTTAATTGGTGCAGATGTATTGAACAGAGCTATCTCTAAAACCATCTTCGCTGCAGGTAACGACGATATGCGTCCTATTATGTCAGGTGTGTTCTTCGAAATCGAGCCTGAAAGCGTTCGCTTCGTTGCAACAGATGCGCACAAATTGGTTCGCATGACACGCTCAGACATTGGCGGAGAGTCGGCAGCATTCATCGTTCCGCGCAAGCCTTTGAACTTATTGAAAGGTGCTCTTTCTTCTTTGAAGTCTGAAGTGAATATGCAGTATACCGAGAACAACGCCATGTTTACGTTCGAAAATGTAACATTGATGTGTCGTTTAATTGAAGGGAAATACCCGAACTACGAAGCAGTTATTCCAAAAGAAAACCCATTCAAACTAACGATCGATCGTCTAGACTTTTTGAATTCGATAAAGCGTGTGAGCATCTTCGCAAACCGTTCAACGAATCAAGTGCGTTTGAAATTAACTGGAAGTGAAATTCAATTGTCTGCCGAAGACTTAGACTTCGCAAACGAAGCGCACGAGCAATTGGCTTGTACATTCGTTGGAGACAACATGGAGATAGGTTTCAACTCGCGTTTCTTGCAAGACATGTTGAACAACCTAGATGCGAACAACGTTCATGTTGAAATGAGCGCTCCAAACAGAGCAGGTATTATTACCGAAGTTGAGAAATCGTTCGAAAACGAAGATATTTTAATGTTGGTTATGCCAGTTATGTTGAACGGATAATTCCATTCAAATAAAATTTGTCAAACGCCCGTTAATCGGGCGTTTGTTGTCTCTAAACGTTTTTAATCTATCTTTAATTCAATGGTTACAAAAGAAGAAATAGTAAAAGACTGGCTACCTCGTTATACAGGAACCCCTTTGGAAGGATTTGGCGAGTATATCATACTTGTAAACTTTCACAAATACCTCGACATATTTTCGAAAGAAAACAATGCCCCAGTAATTGGAGAAGACAAACCGATGCAAACGGTAACTGCCAATAACATTACCATCATCAATTTCGGAATGGGGAGCGCAATGTGCGCTACAATTATGGATTTACTTTCTGCCATTCATCCGAAGGCCGTGTTGTTTTTGGGTAAATGTGGCGGATTGAAGAAGACGCGTATTGGAGATCTCATTCTTCCGATTGCCGCAATTCGTGGGGAAGGTACGAGCAATGAATACATGCCCCCGGAAGTGCCTGCACTTCCATCGTTTCGATTGCAAATGGCCGTATCTGCAGCCATTCGTGCTCATGAATGCGACTACTGGACCGGCTCTGTTTACAGCACAAACAGAAGAGTTTGGGAGCACGACGATAAATTCAAACAGTATCTAACAGACATTAAATCAACAGCGATTGATATGGAAACGGCAACGTTGTTCACAGTTGGATTCGCGAATAAGATTCCGCGCGGAGCGTTGTTGCTGGTGTCTGACAATCCTATGGTTCCAGAAGGAGTGAAGACTTCAAAAAGCGATGAAAACGTTACCGTTAATTACGTCGCCCTTCAACTTTCAATAGGTATTCAAGCGTTGAATGAGTTGCGCGATTCTGGAGATTCGGTGAAGCACATGCGCTTCGAATAAATTTAAACCAGTCCTATAATCATGAGTGTTCCCATAATGAATAGGAACACCATGACCGTTTTTCGAATCCACTCGATACTGGTTTTCTTCAAGAATTTATTTCCAATCACCGCACCGCTCATTCCACCTATAAGTGCTAAAGCCATGGGTAAATAGATTTCATGTTGAAGGAATAACTGGAAGGAAGCCGCGTATGTGAATATGCGCACTGCGTCTACAATGAAGGCCAAGGCTGCACGTGTTCCAATAAAGACTTGTTTGCCTTCGAAATGATTCATGAGGAACGCGCTGCGAATAGCTCCTTGCTGTCCACTTAGTCCGCCAAAGAATCCACTGAAAACGCCACCGATCCAAAGTGTGCGCGGAGCCTTGTTTATATGAACCAAAGCATTTGAGTATTCCATTGTAGCGAGAAGGATGAGAACAGCGCCCATGACTACGCCAAGTAACGTGGTCTCAATGTCAGTATGCCAAAATTGAAGATGCACAGGTTGCTGCAATTGCGCAAGATAATTAAGCGCTTCAGCGCCAAGGAATGCACCAATGGCCGAAGGAATTCCAAATTGAATCACGGTTTTCCAATGCGCATATTTTCCAACTAAAGTCAACTTGAAAACATTATTCAGGAAGTGAACGATGGCTGTAGCGAAGACCGCCGTTTGCAAATCGAAGAACAACGCCATAACCGGAAGTAGCATAGTTCCAAATCCGAATCCGCTGAAGAAACTAATTCCAGATCCGAGCAGCGCAACAATAAGAATGAAGACGTATTCCATTCCACAAAAATAATATTCTTCGTCTGCAGATTTTTTCTTTTCTTTGAAGTGCTCATGAATGCTAAGAACAACGCCCAACTTCAATATAAAAATCGATTAAGAGATCGTCAAGCATCTTTTCAATCGGAGGAGTTGATTCACGGAATTTTAGCGCATGATCGTTTGGCGCTAGCTTCGGCTTTAACACTTTTGGAAAGTAACAAAGCAGAGCACATGCTGCTCATGGATGAAGTCATTGAAAAGATTCTTCCATACACAGGAAAATCGTTGCGCATTGGAATTACCGGAGTTCCCGGAGTGGGGAAGTCGACCTTCATTGAAGCGCTAGCGCGCGAAGTTTTTCAAAATGAAGAAAATAAGTTGGCGGTTCTTTCCATAGATCCTTCAAGTCCCATTTCCAAAGGAAGCATTCTCGGAGACAAAACGCGCATGAACGAATTGTCATTGCATACGAATGCTTTTGTTCGTCCCTCCCCATCAAGCTCACACCTCGGCGGTGTGAACAGAAGCACACGTGAGAGCATCTTACTATGCGAAGCAGCCGGATACAACATTGTTTTAGTGGAAACAGTAGGAGTGGGACAGAGCGAAACCGCTGTGCATGCCATGACCGATTTCTTTTTGTTGTTGATGTTGGCCGGCGCTGGAGATCAGCTGCAAGGTATTAAGCGCGGCATTATGGAATTGACAGATGCCATGGTCATTACGAAGGCCGATGGTGGAAATGAACTAAAAGCAGATCGAGCCAAAGGCGAATACACTTCTGCTCTGCATTTATTTCCGCAACGCGAAAACAATTGGACACCCCAAGTCTTTACAACATCTTCATTGGAAGCAAAGGGGATTGATGTCGTGTGGAAGGAAATAGATAAGTTCAATCGTTGGAGTATTTCAAACGGATGGAAGGAAGAGAATCGGAAGCGTCAATTGATAAGCGGTTTCGAAGAGCAAATTCAGAATGTGCTTTTGCATCAACTTCAAAATAAACCGAACTTCAAAGAGAAGTACGAATCGACTTTGAATCGTGTGGTTTCAAAAGAATTGTCAGCCCATCGCGCAGCTGAAAGTTTTATTGCCGAGTTCTTCACGGCGTGATTAATTTAGCGCCATGAACGACATTCCAGGTAAAGTATTAATCCCGTTTGCATTTCTCGCGTGCACATTCTTCAACCTCTACTTTTACGTTTCGAAGTTCTTAAGCGAAACAAGTGCGTTTTGGTTGAATGCATACGCTGAAATACGCGCACACTGGGCGTTGTTCATGTTTTTGAATTTCTTGGGTGTTGCTTCCATTACGGTAGATCACATTGTGAAATACGATAAAATCAAAAAGCCAAAGCGCACCATTCTTTCATTCTACACCGTAATTTTATTGGTGGCTTTCTTCACCCAGATTGTATGGGGAATGCTGGAAATCTACATCACCGGAGAAATCAACTAACTGTATTTCTTTCGAAGATCAATTTTTATTTGCATGCGTTCAAGTGCAAGCGCGAGTAATTGCGCAGCAGCTTCTGCGGGAACATGCGAAGTCACATTATTCGCAATCGTGCTTTCGGTAATGTCTGCCGTGTATAGAAATCTTCTCAAATTGGAAGGCGCCAATTTCAATTGTACTTGAAAGAAGTTAAATAGATAGTCATATCCGTTTTCAAATCCAGGTGCATCATGCATCTGATATCCCGCTAGGGTCAAGTCTTTCAGCATTTGAAGAAAAACTGCTTCCGTTATTTGTTTGGAAGGAAGATTCACGACTCGCGCTCGAGGAGGTAAGACGCCAATTTGCGCAGCGCCAATTTCTTTTCTTCAGGAACAGCAATGGCGTTCAAGTGATCCAACGCACTCGTGTAATACGCTTCGCTCTTAGCCAAGGTCACTTCATCTGCTTTCGATTTAGAAAAGAGGTGAAGGGTGGAAGTGATTTTTGCATGCGGATTGTCTGAGTTGCCATGCAATGATTTCAATTCGGCAGGAATGCTCTCGTCTTCGTGGTTGGCGGTGTGCAAATACAAATACGTTTTCTTGTCGGAAAGAATATCTCCACCTACTTGCTTTCCAAATTTTTCAGGATCTCCATAAGCGTCTAAATAGTCGTCGCGAAGTTGGAACGAAAGTCCAAGGTGCTCTCCGAACAAGCGCAAATGCTCTTGATCTTCAGCAGAGGCGTTGGCTGCAATAGCACCAAGTCTCAATGCACATCCCAATAGCACCGCTGTTTTCAAACGAATCATTTCAAGGTATTCATCAAGGCTAACATCTTCACGCTTTTCAAAGTCCATGTCCATTTGTTGCCCAACACATACTTCCCAGGCAGTCTGATTGAAGCAGCGGAACAATTCAACAAACTTATCTTCTTGATTTTTTAGAAGCAGATCATACGACTGAATCATCATGCCGTCACCGCTTAACACCGCCGTATTCACATTCCATTTTTCATGCACCGTTTGCTTTCCGCGACGAAGAGGAGCGTTGTCCATAATGTCGTCGTGCATAAGTGTGAAGTTGTGAAACACTTCCACCGCAAGGGCTTGCGAAATAACGTTTTCAGCATTGCCGTTGAAGAGTTCATGACCTAGAAGAGTTAGGACAGGACGAATGCGTTTTCCACCCAATGACAACAAATAGCGAATAGGTTCAACCAAGTTCGGGGACTCTTGAGGAATCTCCCAGTCAGCGAGATGTTTTTCTATCGATGGAATGTGATGTTCGAAGTTCATAGTGCAAAAGACAATTGTTGTCCTGTTTTGTTTAAAATGGCTTAGAAGTTCAAAGATAAGCCCACAATTTTTTTGTTGGTTCGTGTGCTTCTGAATTATCTTGTCGAAAATTTTTATTGCATGAGGAAACTTTATACGACCTTGTTTTTATTTTCAGCATTCTTAGGATTGAATGCACAGGAAAAACAACAAAAGATTTTGTTGAATCCGGATATTATTCAAGTTGAATATTTGGGTGAAACTGTTGCACTTCGCGATTTTGTTGCTGACCCGAATTTTCCAAACGAAACAACGAAAGAAAATAAAATCGGCTATCACCCTAAAAAACGTTGGTCTCTTTATCCGGAAATTAATCCGAATGCTCTGCCAAAGGGAATGGACCCCGCTCTTCAGAGTGAGTACCCGCATCCGGCCACCGATGATCGCGGGCTTACGCTTTCGTTCAATGGTATGGGTAATACCAATGTGAGCCCTGCGGATCCATCTGTAGACGTAGGTCCGAATCATGTCATTCAAATGATCAATGGAGGTTCTGGCGCCTATTTCAAAATTTGGAATAAGGCGGGTACGCAGGTTCTTGCTCAAACTTATTTTGATACGTACTTCAATCAACCAGGTGGAGCAGGAGATCCCATTGTCATGTACGATGAATTGGCGAACCGTTGGTTCATGAGTGAGTTCACGGCAAATGGAAATCAATTTTCGATTGCGGTATCTTCAACAGCAGATCCATTGGGAACTTGGTATAAATACACCTTCACTGCACCGAATTTTCCAGATTATCCGAAATATTCAATTTGGAACAATGCCTACATTATTACCTCTAACGAAAATAGCCCTGCGGTTTATGCGATAAATCGCACGACAATGTTAGCAGGAGGAGCATCGACAACAGCTCAACGTTTCACCTTAAACTCTTTCGGAACAATCGGCTTCCAAGCCGCGACTCCGGTTAGTTTGAACGGTACAACTCTTCCTCCAACAGGAACACCAGCTTATGTGATGCGCATGCGCGACGATTCCTGGGGTGCAACATCGGATGCACTTGAAATGTGGGCGTTCAATATTAACTGGACAACCCCAGCGAGTTCTTCGCTTACACAAGTTGCGACACTTCCAATAGCTGCTTTTAACTCTTCTCTATGCGGATATACGGCCTTTGCTTGTGTACCTCAGCCTAATTCAACAACGACTTTAGATCCACTACGCGAAGTTTTAATGAACCGCATTCATTATCGAAATTTCGGCACGCATGAAAGTATTGTTTGTTGTCATGCTGCCGACGTCGATGGTAACGACAAAGCTGGTATCCGCTGGTACGAACTTCGCAGAACTGGAGGAACATCGGGCACTTGGTCGATCTATCAACAAGCAACCTACTCTCCAGATGCCAACCACCGTTGGATGGCTTCAATCGGAATTTCTGCTTCAGGAAATATCGGCTTAGCATACAATGTTTCGAGTTCTACCGTTTATCCTTCATTGCGATACACAGGTCGCAGATCTTGTGATCCGTTGAACACGATGACCGAACCTGAAACAGTAATTGTTGCAGGTACTGCCTCAAACAACAGCAATCGTTATGGCGATTACAACGCGATGGGATTGGATCCAGCAGATGGTGAAACATTTTGGTTCACAGGGATGTACAATCCGGCAGCGAACTGGTCTACACGTATCGCAGCATTCACCATTCCGGGTTGCTCAGCAGCAGTTCAGTTTTCCAATAACACGGCTTCAGTAAATGAAAGCAGCGCGAACGTAAATAACAATTGCCTAGACTATACCGTGTTGAACATTCCAATTTCAATTGGTGCTGCTCCAACACAAACAACAACTGCAACGGTAAATATTACTGGCGGAACAGCTACCAACAACGTCGACTATGTAGTAGTCACTCCATTGGTAACTTTCAATTCAACAACAACAACCGGCAACATTGTAATCAATGTTTACAACGATGATTATGTAGAAGGAAATGAGACAATAACTTTAGGATATACGCTTAATGCCAATGGCGGAAACGCGCAAGCAGGAACGTTGAACCAAACAGTTACTGTTACGATTAACGACGACGATGTTGTTCCTTCTGGAGTTACCGTTCCAACAACGGTATTCACGCAAAACTTTAATACGGGACTTGCTCCATTTACCACAGTGAATCCTTCGGGAAATACAGCTTGGCAAGTTGGCTTAGCGGCGGCCGCTTCTTCTCCAGGTGCAAATGGCGCCTACATAGTTCCGACAACAAACACAACACAATTTGCATGGATAAATGATGACGCATGTAACTGCACGCAGGCCAACGTTGATTTGAAGTCAGCTGTGTTTAGCTTAGCGGGTTATACAGGGGCTTCATTGACTTTCGATGCCTTCTTCTTGGGAAATACATATCAGAATGTCACAGAGACGGCCAGAGTTAAAATATCTACCAACGGAGGAACAACGTTTACAAACATATTCACACTTCCAGGAAACACAGCGTGGGCGCCATACACAGTTGATTTAACGCCATACATTGGAAATGCGAACGTTATGGTGGCATTCAATTACGCCGATGGTGGTGGATGGTTGTACGGATGTTCTATAGACAATGTAGTTGTCACAGGACAGGCTGCAGCAGGTATTCAAACAGCTGTAAATACTGCGGCTCCAGATCAAGCTTATTTAGGTCCAAACGGAACCGTACATTTCTTCGATCCAACTTCTTCGAAAGTGATGATGAAGATTCAAAACAACTCGTCATTTGATTATGGTTGTGTAGACGTAATGGTAGACCGTCAAGGAACTACTCCAACAACTGCAGCTTTCACCACAAACAATACTGCCGATTATTTAATGTCTAAGACCTTCAAAGTTGTTCCAACCAACAATTCGGCAACGGGTAACTATACCATTACACTTTATTACAAAGAGAATGAAGTTGCTGCGTGGGAAACCGCTACAGGTAACAGCCGCAACAACATTGAAATGATTAAGGTAAACGGTAACACAAGCTCGATTGCAGCTGTTACTCCAGCGAACTTCGGTACGTTTGCTATTAATGATGTGCCTGCTACACTCGGTGCCTTTGGAGCCGATGTGACCTTTACTTCAACCTACACAACGGGTTTCTCAGGATTCGGAATGGGTATTTACAATTCAGCTCCAGTTGCTCCAGTTGCAAGTTTCACAGCTCCAACTAGTGTATGCATGAACACATTGGTTTCTTTCACGAACACTTCAACAGGAACTCCAACTACTTACTTGTGGAGTTTTGGAGATGGACTAACTTCAACACTTGCAAATCCTACCCACACATATTTTGGACCTCCAGGAGTATACATTGTAACACTTACAGTGACCAATGCAGCGGGAACTAATACCACAACTTCAGGCATATCGGTTCTACCTTCTGTTACGTACTATGCAGATGCAGATGGAGATGGGTATGGAAGTGCGAGTCCAACACAGGTTGGATGCACACCTCCCGCGGGATATGTTGCAAACAACACAGATTGTAACGACGCTGCAGCAGGAATTAATCCAGGCGCAACAGAGATTTGCAATGCAATCGATGAGAATTGTAATGCTTTAATCAACGAAGGAATTGCCACAAACCTTTATTATGCAGATGTTGACGGCGATGGATTCGGTAATCCGAATGCTTCAGTAAGTAATTGTGCTCAACCGGTTGGATATATTTTGAATAATACGGATTGTGCAGATAATACAGCGTCAGTAAATCCAAATGCAACTGAATTGTGTAACAACAATATCGATGACAATTGTAATGGATTGATTGACGACGCGAATGGAGTTGCCACTCAACAGAACATCATCTTGTGTGATGGTGAGTTTATAGTGGTAGGCAGCAATACTTACACAACACCAGGGTTTTATACAGATGTGTTGGTAGCGGCAAATGGATGTGACAGCACGGTGACTACCTTGTTGGAAGTGATTCCTTATCCAATTGTCACCTTAACATCTTCAGCAGACACATTGTGCTCGAACTTCCTGGATGTTGCTCAGTTAACAGGAACGCCAGCTGGTGGAGTTTTCGGTGCACCAGCAACTTCAACAGGCGCTATTAACGCTGCTACAGTTGGTAATGGTGTTTATGACATTACATACACCTACGATGTAAACGGTTGTACAACTACCGAGATGGTAACTGTTGTTGTAGATGTATGCGGTGGAGTAGAAGAGAACAGCTTGTCAATGGTCGTTGCATACCCTTCTCCAGCCAACGAAAACATTTCGTTCAAAGGATTGGAGTTAGGAGCACCAATTCAGTTGTTCGATGCTACGGGAAAACTCGTTTATAGCTCGAAAGTAAACAGAGATGTTGTCAACCTTAATGTCAAGAACTACGCGGAAGGAATTTACACGTTGAAATCTGAAAAAGCAGGTAAAACAGGTAGCATTACTTTCTTGGTGAAACACTAAGGATGTTAGTGCTTTAGAGATTTAACGATAAGTAATAAATGCGTTGCATGGGTCTAAATAGATTTATGCAGCGCATTTGCTTTTTCAGGAGTTGAGTAATTCACGCAGTTTCCTTACTTTTATTTTAATTCAACATGAATAAAGTATTAATCCTATTCAAATGATTGAAAAATTACTTAACGTGTGCAAGGTCTTGATTGCCTTTGTTTTCATCATTCTTTTCGGAACGATGGGCTCCGTGTTGCGCATTGTTTCGTTGGGTATGCTCACGAATTTCAATCGATACTTTTTGATTCCTATTTTTTGCAAGCTAACACTATCTGTAATGGGAATCAAAGTAGATAACCGCGTTCAGCTTCCTACAATAGATCAACCGCTTTTTTATACGTTCAACCACAATTCATATTTAGATGGATTTGTATTAATGAGTCTAGGTCTGAAGAATATGCGAATTGTCATGAGTGAGAAGATGCTGATATTTTTGCCTGTAGCTTTAATTACATTTTCAATTGGATTGCTTTTTATTCCACAAAAGAAGAATCGACGTCGTCGTATGAACTTTTTTTTCAATATTGAAAAAAGAATTATTCAAGAAAGGTTCAGTGTAATGGGTTCGTCAGAAGGAGTTCATCAGTACGGAGAGCGAATTGCCCCATTTAATCGAGGAGTTTATCACATGGCATTGAATTGTAAATTGCCTGTTGTCGCGTTGTTTATTTACACCCCTGTCGAGTCTAATCCGTATGCAAATTTCCGTCCGTTTAAAAGGGGCACAGTGGTAATCGAAACGCTGAGTATAATTCCAACGCAAGAATGGAAATTGGAGAACCTCGACATTCATATCAACGATGTGCGAAACAAGTATGTTCAGCGATTCAACGAGTATTATAACATGAATACGATTTAATTTTATTGAATGAAAACGAGTGAAATCTTTTCGCGAGCGAGCAACATTGCAGCTAAGCCGTTGAAGGAAATAGATAACCAAAAGTTGAACGAAGTTATCGAAGATCTGAAAAGAAGAACACCTAAATCTTTTCAATTAACAGAAAGAGCGAAGGGTGTTTTGCCGAACGGTTCTCAGCACACTCTCCCACTTTCAAACCCTTATCCGTTCTTCATGAACAAGGGAATGGGAAGTCGTTTAACAGATGTAGACGGAAATGAATACGTCGATTATATCTTAAGTGGTGGCGCAATTATTCTTGGTCACAACGATGAAGGATTAACCAACACCATTCAAGATTTGCTTCATAACAAAACAAATTTTCACGGTCATTTCGATGAGTTGGAAATTGAAGCGGCGGAGAAAGTCATCAACTTTTTTCCTTCCATAGAAAAAGTAAGATTCACCTCAAGCGGAAGCGAAGCGAATTCAGGAGCTATTAAAATTGCTCGAGCGGTTACTGGGAAGAAAAAGCTGATTAAATTTCTAGGGCATTATCACGGATGGGCGAGCGAATACCTCATGGATGTTGAGGTGCCAGGGTCAGGTAAATTCGTTACAAATGGAATTCCGGATGAACACATGGATCAAACGGTTTTGGTTCCACCAAACGATTTGAATGCATTGGAAGAAGCTTTCAGAGCGAATGAGCATTCGGGTGGAATTGCCGCTGTGATTTGTGAACCGTATGGGGCAGAATCAGGGCTAGTGCCAATCGATGAAGACTTCAATGCACAGGCCATAGCATTGGCGCATAAATACGGAGCGTTGTATATTTTCGATGAAGTGGTAACCGGATTCCGTTTGGGTAAAGGAGGCGCCCAACAACGATTGAATGTCACACCAGATTTAACAACTTTGGGTAAGGGCCTCATGAACGGATTCCCTTCTTGTGGTGCCATCGGTGGAAGAAAAGAACTTATGGATGCCGCGAACATAAGCATTCCATATGCTCATCCATATACCTACATTGCAGGAACGCTTTCAGGAAATACGCTTTCTATGGCAGCGTGTAATTATGTAGTGAACAAGTTAGCGACAACCAATCTTCTTGAGCAGGCTGAAGCAACTGCCAGTGATTTAACGTCGAAATTGAATGCGTTGTTTTCTGCATACGATTCAGACTTCTTTGCATACAACTACGGAAATATTCTTCGTGTAGAATTAACGGCGCCGCATGCGGTTCCACTTGTTTCGGCTGAAGCGCTGAACGAAGTGGTTCAACGTAGAAAAATATTGTCGAATTATTCGGCGATTGTTTCTTCAGCCGGAGTACTTTCCCGTAACGGTCGCGATTTTGTGAGTTGCGCGCAAACCATAGAAGACAACGATAAGTATGTATTGGCTTACGAAAAATTATTGAATTCATTTGTGAAATGAAACAGCGGATATTCATCACCGGTATTTCAAAGGGAATAGGCAGAGCCATTGCTGAAGACTTGAACAGGAAGGGTTTTGAAGTATATGGTACTTCAAGAAACATAGAGAAAATTCAAATCAAAATTGAAGGGGTTCATTACTTCGAATTGAATTTGAGTAGTGAGGAATCTATTGTGAAATGTTTTGAAAGTCTTCCGGAAATTGATGTGGTTATTAATAATGCGGGTCAAAGTCAGATGGGGCCGGCAGAGAATATTTCGAACGAAAAGGTTCGTGAGATATTCGAAGTGAATTTCTTTGGAACAATACTTTTAACAAAGAAGTTCGCGCAGCGAATGCGCGAAAGAGGAATGGGGAAGATTATTAATGTCGGAACGCTTTCGGGCTCTTTTGCAATGCCGTTTCAATCGACATATGGATCCTCCAAAATTGCTTTAACAACGTGGTCGCTTTGTTTGCGAAAAGAGATGAAACCCTTCGGTGTTCACATAACCATGGTTGAACCGTTTTACATCAATAGCGGTATTCAACTCGAATACATTTGTCCGGAAGACTCAGCCTATAAGGCAAGTGCAGATCATGTCTACCGAAGAAGAAACGAGAAGATGGATGCGGCGGTGAGTCCCGCAGAATTGGTTCAAACCATCAATGAAATTATAAATACAAAGAATCCGAAAGGGATTTATGTTTCAGAAAGAAAGGGAAAAGTGTTCCGATTTATCAAACGTTTTCTTCCCGATTCAACCATAGAAAAATTAACCTTGAAATCATTGGGGTTGAAGTATTAATAGAATATAAAAATGAAGTTTCAAATAGAGAAATACACCTTTGTATTGTTAGGATTGCTCTTGTCCTTTCAGTTGTCAGCTCAATTGATAAAAACGAGAACTCCCAAACGCCCGAAAGGACAGCAAGATGTCATTCGTCTCGCGTGTCCTGCTATTCCTAAAGTGCATGTGGCTTTTATTGGATTAGGCATGCGTGGTTCGGAAGCGGTGAGTCGCATGACTTACATAGACAGAGTAGAAATTATTGCATTGTGTGATAGGGTTGAAAAAAATGCGAAAGCATGCAACGAGACGTTAAAAGAAAGAGGCTTTCCTGCAGCGCAAGAATTTGTTGGTGAAGATGCCTGGAAGAAAGTAACAGCATTGCCGAATGTAGATTTGATATACATCTGCACCGATTGGTTGAATCACGCGAAGATGAGTATTCAAGCCATGAAAGATGGAAAGCACGTTGTGGTGGAGGTTCCTGGAGCGCTAACCATGAATGAAATTTGGGAGTTGATCAACACTTCCGAGCAAACGCGTAAACACTGCATGATGCTCGAGAACTGTGTTTACGACTTCTTCGAATTAACATCGTTGAACATGGCGCAGCAAGGGCTCTTTGGAGAAATTTTGCACGCTGAAGGTTCATACATTCATAACCTTGAACCGTTTTGGAAATACTATTGGAACAACTGGAGGTTAGATTACAACCAGCACCACAGAGGAGACATTTATCCAACTCATGGAATGGGGCCCGCTTGTTTCGCGCTAAATATTCATCGCGGAGATAAAATGAATTACCTCGTTTCCATGGACACGAAAGTGGTGAACATTCCGGCCCACATTCAGCAAACAACAAACACTGAATTGATAGACTTTAAGAACGGCGATCATACCACAACCATGATTCGCACCGAGATGGGAAAGACCATTGAGATACAGCACAACGTCGCAACGCCACGTCCATATACTCGCATGTATCAACTCACCGGAACAAAAGGATTCGCGAACAAATATCCAGTTGAAGGTTACGCTCTCGATTCAAAACTGCTTAGCGATGATTTGAATCCCAATCATTTAAAATTCACTGCACACGATTACGTTTCAGATGGAATGAGAGATTCAATTATGTTGAAGTACAAGCATCCGATAGTCATTGACATTGAAGAGAAAGCGAAAGAAGTTGGCGGACATGGCGGCATGGATTACATCATGGATTACCGATTGATCTATTGCCTTCACAATGGATTGCCTTTGGATATGGACGTTTACGATTTAGCAGAGTGGTCATGCTTAGGTCCACTCACTGAAATTTCTTTGAACAACAATTCCGCTCCGGTTGAAATTCCAGACTTCACCAGAGGCAGTTGGAACAAACTTAAGAAGGTCGAATTCGCGAAATAGGTAAAAGAAAAAGCCTCGATCTCTCGAGGCTTTTCTTTGTGGACCCGGCGGGGTTCGAACCCGCGTCCAAACAAGGAATCAAAAGGGTTTCTACATGCTTAGTTATTTAGTGGTTTTCGACAAGACGCAGGTTAATAACATCCAAAATCTTGCTTATCCTGTGTTTTTAACCTCCGACTACAGAATTTGTCTTTGGCGATCTCCCTTCGGCGAAGCCTCATTACCAACTACCAGGAGCGGGGTCGTTGGCGAGACTTACTTGTCTAACTCCTTGAGCCAGATTAAGCGTAATCACATACAGTGATTAGGCAGCAAGTGCGTATGAATTGTTGTCAGTTATGACTGATACCCCGAGATTTAAGAGCGAGAATACCAAGCGCTCTGCATGCTTACAAATTGCTTCTTCTTGCTGTCAAATCCAAGGTCGGGCCCTAAACAGTAGCACAGAAATGCACTGCAAAATTAGTCTATTTCAAAGGCGATTGCAAGGAACTTGCAACTTATCTTCGCAAACCCATTTTCAATTCAATGACGAAAATTAAAATTGGTATTATTCAAGAAAGGAAATCACCACCCGATTTCAGAGTGCCATTGACTCCAGCTCAATGCAAGCAAGTCATGGAACAATTTCCGCAAATTGAAATAACCGTTGAGACAAGCCCTCATCGCTGCTTTGCAGATCAAGAATATATTCA
>JBIKRF010000150.1:0-3685 GCA_044349305.1 Flavobacteriales bacterium | reverse complement strand
ACTTTTTATAGAACATGACTTCCGCATTCAGTCCGTGCCAATCAAAAGTTCCAGTCGGATACATGTACACTTCATTCGCGGCGCTAGCCAAGAAGTAACCTGCTTGAGAATAGCTTTCGCTGTAGGCGATTACCCATTTGCCTGAAGCTTTGAAGTCTAGGATAGCGTTGTGAACTTCCAACAACATTGCGGGAGCGGCTTGAATAGCACCAATGTTTAAATAAACGCCTTCAATGCGCTCGTCGGTTTTCGCGAAACGCAAGACACGTTCTAAATCCCGCAAGGCAATGCGATCTTCAGCACCATCGATATTGAATGAAGGCGTGTCGAGTCCTCGTTCCGTAAATGAATTTTCCAATTTAATTTTTAAAATCGATTCATTTTCCATGGCGACATCTTCTGATGAAGAAAGCACCCCAATGATAGCGGCAATCACAGCAACGGTCAGAAGCGTTCCGATGATAGAGGCTATAATATTTCCAACAAGAGTTGCCCAAACGGTTTTCCAAAAAGTCATAAAAAGTAATTTAAATTAAGACGAGAATCTTCGTTCAAAGTTACGCAGGGGAGTTGTATTTTCGCTCAATGGAAAAAATGAATCGCGTTCTTTTAAGCATTGGTGGAAATGAAGGTGACAGAGAAGCGAATTTAGAAGAAGCACGTATGTTTATTTCGTTCAACATGGGCGATATCGTAACGGTTTCAGATATTATAGAAACAGAAGCCTGGGGCATGCCTGAAGGAACAGAACCTTTCTTGAATCAACTCGTGGAAATTCAATCAGCACTCACACTCGAGAAGTTGCATACAGAGATTGTTGAGTTGGAAGAGTATTACGGAAGAACGCGCAAAGAAGGCGTTTACCTCGATCGCGAGATGGATGTAGATGTTATCTTTTTCAATGATGAAATTGTGCGTGAAGGAGACATTCAAGTGCCGCACGAGCGTATGCATTTGCGTGAATTTATTTTGAAGCCATTGGCTGCAACTTGGCCGGAATGGATGCATCCGGAAATGAACATGAATGCTGCGCAATTGCTTGCGGAATTGAACAAGAAAGAAGATTGAACAGCTACACCGTAATAGAAGGAATTATTGGCGCGGGTAAAACCACGCTTGCGCATTTGTTGTCGACAGAGCACAATGCTCAATTGGTGTTGGAAGAATTCGCAGACAATGCGTTCCTTCCGAAGTTTTATGAAGAACCGAAGCGTTATGCTTTCCCTTTGGAATTGAGTTTTCTTTCGGAACGTTTCGCGCAATTGAAGAGTGTTTTTCAATCGCCCGATTTATTTCAACCCAAAGTCATTGCCGATTATTTTTTACCGAAATGTCAAGTGTTCGCCAAGAATAATTTAGAGGAAGACGAATACAAATTGTTTTTGCGTTTGTATGAGATTATGGAGAATTCGCTACCGCAACCCGACTTGTTGGTATATCTGTATCTCTCGCCGGAACAGGCGTTGCAGAACATTAAGAAACGCGGAAGGTCTTACGAACAAAACATTACAGCTGAGTATTTAGAAAATATTCAGCAACAGTATTTGTCGTTTATACAACAACATCCCGAGTTAACGGTGCTCATGATTTCGAGCGATAAACTCGATTTTGTAGAAAGAAAGGAAGATCTATTATTCTTGAATGAAACCATAGCGAAGAACTATGCACCCGGCATTCACAGAGTGGAGCCGTAAGTCTTCATCCAATTGCAAATGCGCTCAATTCCTTCCGAAGCAATTTCTGGAGTTGTTGCTAGACTTATTCGAAACGTACCTATTGCACCTGGACCAAACCATTTTTCCAGTCCGGGGACCACATGAACTTTTGCTTTATTCACCATGCGTTCACAAAGAATTTCCGTGTCCCAAGTTGGAGGATGACGAACAGTAAGAACGAACGTCCCTTGCGGCATTTCGCAATTTAAATATTCCGATTTGTTGAATTCGTTCACAGCATGTTCAAGATTTTTCTTGAAGAGCGAAACAGCTTCTTGTGTGTGCCCCCAACCGTTTTCTATAGCAGCTGTTGCCGCTATTTGCGAGAGTGTGCTTGCGCCTTCAATGGTGCGGGCATAGCCTTGATCATCTGCGAGCAACGCTGCTTGTTCTTCGCTAGGTGCTATGATTGCACCAATGCGAAGTCCGGCAAGACCAAAACCTTTCGACAATCCATAGACAATCCAAGCGTTCGAATTCACCCCTCGAATGGAAGTGAACGGTTCTTCCGTGTGAACGATGTCGCTCCACACTTCATCTGAAATAATTACAAGACCTTTTTCATTCGCCCAATTGGAAAGAGTTTCGAGTTGGGTTTTTGAAAGTACATATCCCAAAGGGTTATGTGGATTACAAATAACGAGAGCCTTCGTTTTTGAAGAGATAAGTTTATCTAATTCAGCAAGGTCAATTCCGCTTGACCGCTGCTGATAACGCTTAATTCCGATGTTTTTTCTTCGCGCGCATTCCGCCAATAAAAAGTCAACAGGATCGGCAATAAGTATCTCGTCTCCTTCCTTCAACAAGAAAGAATAAACATCATCTATGGCTTTGGCTGCGCTGTTGGTCGCAATAACTTCTTCTGATTGAATACTTGCGTTTTTTCGTTGATTGAAATGAAAAGCAATGACATTTTGAAAAGCCTTCATTCCTGAATTATTTCCATAGGGAAACGAATTGAATTGAAGGTAAGCAGTTACCGCTTCGCGCACTGCACTGGAAGCTTCAATGTCCCAATCGGCTGCTGTAAGAGGTATGTGGCCTTCTTCTACATTGGCCCAACGCATGTTGAATGCGTTTTCAGAAAGGAAGTTTTTATCCGTAGCCTTCATTTATTTCATGATCGTAATTGGAATCTTCGAAGCTACTTCGGAGAAATCGGTGAAGCAGAAGTCGTGCATCATTTCAATTCCAGATTTCACCATGGCATTGGTTTCTGCTAGGCGTTCTACACTGTATTGATGGGCAAATTCCGGAAGCGGTTTTCCAGATTTAAGAAGTTGAATAAAGTGGGCAACATCTTCAATGGCACTGTTGGTTCCTTGACTGGTGAAGGGAAGGAAGAGGTGGGCGGCATCGCCGAAAAGAAAAACATTTCCTTTCGCCATGGTAGTAATATTTTTCAATGTGCGACCTTGCCAGACATAGGTTGTTTCAATGTTGGAATTCAAAAGTGCTTGAATCATGGGGTTTTCACAATCTCCAACTTTGTCTTTTAAGAAAGCTATGAGCGAATCACGATCTCTGTTCGGAATACCGTGATCGATACTATTCACTTGAAGATACCAGATGATTTCACCGTTTTTCAATGGAAGTATTCCCATGGAAAGTCCGTTGTCTGCAATGGCGTATTTGTGCAATTCGTTGCCAAGCATGTTGTAGAGGAAATCACTTTTCACCACCCCCATAACTTCATAGGTTGCGGTCTCTTGATTTTCTGCTTTGTCATTCAGGAATGCGCGTGTGTTCGAATGAACACCGTCTGAGCCCAGAATGCCGTCGAATTCATTCGATGGAATATTTGTGTGATCTCCCACAAGAAAGTCTCCGTTTTCAGAGAGTTTCACCAAGTCTTCAACGACTTGTGTGCTGTGTTTGGAGAGGGCCTCAATAAACTTGATGCGACTGATGCTGTATACCTCTTCAAAATCGATTTGATTGGTCAGATCTCCGCTGGTATTGATGTAGTT
>JBIKRF010000062.1:0-13811 GCA_044349305.1 Flavobacteriales bacterium | reverse complement strand
AGTTCATTTAAATTTCTTAATTTTGTACTCCTATCACTACTGAATGGAAAAGAAAAAAATCCTTTTTATTTCGCAAGAAATCTTCCCTTTTTTACCGAAATCCGATATTTCATCGACAGCGCGCAGAATCCCGCCACTTGTTCAAGATCTTGGAAAGGAAATTCGTGTGTTTACACCTCGTTTTGGTGCAATCAACGAAAGAAGACACCAATTGCATGAAGTTATTCGTCTATCCGGATTGAATATTTGTATTGACGACCACGACCACCCACTGATTATCAAAGTGGCTTCTGTTGCAGCGGCAAGAATGCAAGTATATTTCATCGATAACGATGACTATTTCAAACGCAAAACAACCTTGCAAGACGACAAAGGCAACTGTTTTCCTGATAATGACGAACGTTCCATGTTCTTCTCCCGAGGAGTCCTGGAAACCGTTAAGAAATTAGGTTGGCAGCCAGATGTGATCCATTGTCACGGTTGGATGACTGGAATCATGGCTTTGTACATCAAGCATGTATACAACAAAGATCCACATTTCAAGGATACGAAAGTGGTGATTAGTTTGTACAACGATGACTTTGCCTCTACTTGGGACAAGCGTTTTCATGAAAAATTAGCCTTCGAAGGATTCCCGCAAGAAATCTGCAGTCAATTGTTAGATCCAACACACGAAAACATTATGCGTGTATTCGCTTCAAATGCGGATGGAATAAACATCGCTTGCGAAAATTTAGCGCCTAATTTGAAAGCTATTTTTGATGAGGCTACGACCCTTAAATTGGAATATGTAGCAGAAGAAAATCAAGGAAAAGAACTTTCTGCGTTCTTCGACAAAGTGATGGAAGAATCTGTTTTAGCTTAATTCACCCCACGCGCGCTCAACATGAGAAGATTTTCATTCATTCTACTAGGACTCCTCATTTTCGTCGTTTCTTGTCAAAAGAACAAGCATGAAATTGGAAAACCAGCGATTGACCAAGATCAATTGTTAAATGGAATTACTACCGATACATTCGATTTAATCACTTATACCATCGATGAGGATTCTGCTATCACAGACAACATGGCGAATGTCTTGTTGGGAAGTTACGTGGATCCAAAATTTGGAAAAGTTTCCGCAGAATTCTACACAGAATTTCGCCTCAAATCGTTGAATCCAGTCTTTGGTGACATTGGAACCATTGTCTATGACTCATGTGTATTGGCTTTACAATACGTTGGTTACTACGGAGATCTAAGCGCTCAAAACTTTGAGGTGTATGAGTTAAACGATAGCCTTTCCATGGATACCGTGTACTACGATTTTTCAACGAAACCGGTAAAACCTGGAAATCTTGTGGTGAACGGCATGGGATCTATTACCCCAAAACCCTTAACAAATACGGTTGTCAATGGCGATACCCTTGCACCACAGTTGCGCATTCCGCTGGACACAAATTTTGCAAAAAGCATGATCCAAGAATCAACGAGCGGAAATGGGACCTTCGCTTCAAATGTGAATTTTCAAACCTTCTTCAAAGGATTCAAAATTCAAGTGAACAATCCTTCGCAAACCATTGGTAAAGGAGCGATATTCTATTTCAATATCAACAATAACGCAGCATCGAAGCTAACAATCTATTACACCCAAAATGGAGTGAAGAAAAGCTACGACATCGTAATGAATAGCCTCGCTGCTGATTTCGTGCACATTGATACCGATCAATCGGGAACGCCTTTGGAGATGGTGCTTCAGGATAGTACGAAAGGACAATCGACTTTTTATGCGCAAGCATTTCGTCAACGAGCAGTCATTAAAATCCCTGGTTTGGACAACTTGCCAAAGAATGTAGTGGTTCACCGTGCAGATTTGACACTTCCTGTACAATTTCAAAATGGCTACCGTTACAAACCGGGATCAGCTGTTTCTGTTGCGGCTCGCTTAAAAGCCAGTGACACAAGACTATCTAACTTAAATGTTGTTGGAGCTTTCGTCGACAGTAAAAAACATTTTGCGATTGATTTAAGAACCTATGCACAAGCGATCATCGCTGATAATATTGATAATACAGGTGTAGTTGTTTCCCCCGTTTTCTTTAGAAACTCGGCAGAACGCATCGTTTTTAATGGTCCGAACACGATCAATAAAATGAAACCTAAATTAATTTTGACTTATACAACGTACTGATTTATGTGTGGAATTGTAGCATATATTGGCAAAAAGGAAGCATTTCCGATTGTCGTAAAAGGATTAAAAAGATTAGAGTACCGTGGCTATGATAGTGCAGGTGTAGCTTTGTTAAACGATGGCAACTTAAATGTTTACAAGAAAGCAGGCAAAGTAAGCGTGATGGAAGAGTTTGCGCTTGGACATGACGTCGCTGGACATGCGGGAATCGGACACACACGTTGGGCAACGCACGGCGAACCATCTGATGTCAATGCGCATCCGCATACCTCCATGGATGGAAAAATTGCTTTGATCCACAACGGAATCATTGAGAATTACGATGTACTGAAACGCGAACTTCAAAACCAAGGATACCTTTTTAAAAGTGAAACGGACACCGAAGTAATTGTTCACTTGGTGGATTACATCAGTAAAAAAGAAAATGTATGGTACGGTGAAGCTTTGCGCTTAGCCTTATCACAAGTTCACGGTGCATATGCGATCGTGGCCTTGTCTAAAGATTATCCAAATCGACTAGTTGCCGCGAGAAAAAGTAGTCCATTGGTGGTTGGAATCGGTGCTGAAGGAGATTTTTACCTAGCTTCTGATGCTACGCCAATTGTGGAATACACGAAAAAAGTGGTGTACCTTGACGATGAAGAAATCGCTGTCATCGACCTAGAAGACGGATTAAAATTATACAACATTGCCGACCAAGAGCGAACACCGTTTTTCCAGCAATTGGAAATGGAATTGGAAGCGCTTGAGAAAGGTGGATATGAGCATTTCATGCTGAAAGAAATTCATGAGCAACCTCGTTCCATTCATGATTGTTTCCGTGGACGTTTGAACGCGGAAGAAGCATGGGTAACCCTTGGTGGACTGCGTGAATACGAGCAAAAAATGATTTCAGCGAATCGCTTAATCATTGTCGCATGTGGGACATCTTGGCACGCTGGACTTGTTGGTGAATACCTCATCGAAGACTTAGCGCGCATCAATGTAGAAGTGGAATACGCGAGTGAATTCCGCTACCGAAATCCAATTTTGAATGAAAATGATGTGGTAATCGCCATTTCACAATCAGGTGAAACGGCTGATACTTTAGCGGCTTTAGAATTAGCGAAATCCAAAGGTGCAACGATCCTTGGAATTTGTAACGTTGTTGGCTCGTCTATTTCCCGCTTGACAGATGGTGGATCTTACACCCACGCTGGACCAGAAATCGGAGTAGCATCCACAAAAGCATTTACGGCACAAGTGACAGTCTTAACTTTGATGGCACTTTCGTTAGCGCACAAAAAAGGAACGATTAGCGAAACGCATTTCAGAACCTTGTTAGCAGAACTAGAAGCGATTCCAGAGAAAGTCAAACAAGTTCTTGAAACGGATGCGTTAATTCAACAAATCGCTGCTGAATACAAAGACGCATCCAATGCCTTGTACTTAGGTAGAGGAAGTTCTTTCCCCGTTGCCTTAGAAGGCGCATTGAAATTAAAAGAGATTTCCTATATCCACGCGGAAGGCTATCCAGCAGCAGAAATGAAACATGGTCCGATTGCCTTAATCGACGAAAACATGCCGATTTTTGTGATTGCTACTCAAGGGAATTCTTACGAGAAAGTTGTTTCGAACATTCAAGAAGTCAAAGCACGAAAAGGAAAAGTCATAGCGGTCGTAACCGAAGGAGACATCCAAGTGCGCGAAATGGCTGACCATGTGATCGAAATTCCTGAAACGAATGAGTTCCTAGTTCCATTATTGGCAACGATTCCCTTCCAATTACTTTCCTACCACATCGCAGTGATGCGTGGCTGTAATGTCGATCAACCAAGAAACTTGGCGAAGTCGGTAACGGTGGAATAGAATGAACGGCATTTCCTTCATGTAGAAAACATCTGGGGGCAATGTCCCTCGACATCTCCAAAAAATCTCTAAATTCGATGCGTGAAGTTACTTTTCGTTATTTTATCTCTATTCATTTTTGTTGCTGCTTGTCAAGAAAATAAGCCAGAACCTAAAAAGGCAGCCCAAAAAATGCGGCGCTTTGACATCCGTCAAACAAAAAATGAGTTTGAGCAGATGGAACCGTCAACTCGCTTTAACTTTTTGGCGAATGTCATTGATCAGCCATATGATAATAAAAAAGACGTTGATTCCTTTTTGCGCATTGCGCAACAAAAACTTCAGTTGAATAATGCAGAAGTGAGCATTGAAGATTTAACAAACCTACAAACCAAATTTTTCGAATCGAATTATGAAGACGCAGCCTATTTGTTTGCTTTAAAGGTCCTTTCAACGCATAAAAAAAGAGGCGATGAGTTCTTTAAAGGCGCTTTACCATATGCCTTTGTTCAGATAGAATATCATGCTTCAGTGCTCAATCAATTGGACAGCATGTCCTATTATAACCGACAATTAGGTCAACTTTTAAATCAAAACTCACCCAGTTGGATTAAAGTAGCGTACTATTCCAATAAAGCGTTTCTTGCACGGACCAATGGCAGTTATTACACCGCATTGATTCTTTATAATCAAGCACTTAAACATTGTTCTCCTCATGAAAAAACGCAGGTGAGTTATGTCTACCATAGCATCGCAAATCTTTATTTATTGATGGAGAATTATGATAAGGCATACGAATATGCGCAGTTATCCGTGAAACAAGTGGGATTCAATAATTATTCGCCCCAGCAACTCAATATGGTTGGAACCATTCAAGCTAAAGTGGGCAAGTTTAACGAAGCAGAGAGGTCCTTTAAAAAAGTGTTGGCTTATACACAACGGGAACAATTAATCGGATTAGAAGCACAAACGCTTTCCAATTTTGGTAATTTGAAACGCAAAAAAAAGAAATTTGATGCTGCTTTAGAATTGATGAGGAAATCAGATGCTATTTGTTCTTCGTTAGGCATAGAAGTTGGCTTATTAATCAATGGGATAAACAGATCAGAATTATATTTGGATCAAGGACAATTTGAGAAAGCAGAAAAAGAAATGCTCGAATTTTTACCCTTAGTAACACGTTTGGACCAACCGAAACAGAGTTATGCTTACTTTGATTTATTCTCCAGAATTCAAGATTCGGTCGGTAATAAAATTCGGGCCAATGCCTACTTTCGATCGGCCGTTGAAAACAAGGAGCGATATTTTGGAGACAACGCTAAAACGTTATTAGCCCAGTGGGAATTAGAACAAGAAAAAACACGTGCACAACAGGAGAAATCAGCGTTAGAGTTGCGCGTTCAAAAACAAAAAAACACCAAATACTTGGTGCTTTTTTCGTCTTTTTCCATCTTTCTTTTGGGTCTAGTGCTTGCGTTACTCATCATTCGAAAGCAACAAAAGGCAAAAGGGGCAATACACTTAGAAAAACAACGGGTAATTTATGAGTTGGAACTGAAATCAAAGGAATTATTAGCTGAATCCCTGAAGAATACTACGGTTCAACATGTGAAGAACGAGATTAAGCAGCAATTAAAAGAGATTCAGCGCAACCCTGCTTTTAAAGGGAGCGATGAAATGCAGAAGTTGATTCAAGATTTGGGAAAACCAGAGAACACCGCATTTTTTGACGAATTTGAAACACGCTTCACCGGAGTACATGAGGACTTCTACATTGCGCTAAATAAACGTTGTTCCAACCTTACACCACACGAGTTGAAAATTTGTGCGCTCATTCGATTAAATATCTCCAGCAAAGAAATGGCGAGGTTGACAAACCGCACCGTTGGTACAATCGACAACTCGAGAAGTCAGATTAGGAAGAAGTTGCACTTATCAGAAACACAAAACCTCCAAGAATTTATCTTAAACCTTTGAACCACCTCTTTTTGTCGCCATGAGTCAAAAATGAGATTAGTATGAGGTCTTTTCTCATGTGGTATTTTTCAACGTCGGTATCTTTGTATCCTAATTTTTAGGCTTATGTTACATCGTTTCTTTTATCTTTTGCTTGTTTTCGTTTGTTCATTTGGGGTTTACGCTCAAAACTTAACCATATCATCAGGAGGTGATGTTGGTCCTACCTCCGGAACCAACTGGAGCATCACCGGAAATACACTGAATGTAGCTGCTTCCGGGTCGGCCAATATCCACCCGAATGTAATTTCTAACCACCTGAACAGCGTTGGAAACCTCACGGTGGTTCTGCCATTTCAAAGTGGCGTAGCCAGACAATGCTCCATCGATGCAACTATAACATACACTGGTTCGGCAACAAGAACATTAACTTTTTTAATTGCCAATGACATTTTTATAACAACGCCCAACCAGTCAATAACAGCCACTGGTAGCGGTGCGTTGAATGTGGTTTTAAGAGCTGCCAACTCAGGTGGTGTTTCACCAGATAATGGTCGTATCTCCATTAGACAAAATAACACAATCAACACGAATGGCGGTCACCTATGGATTGGTGGCGGTTCTGTAGATGTTACCTGGAATGGTCTGACCGTAGGCCATCATTTCGCAAGAACCTGGTCTGACGATGAGCCCGGATTATGGATTGAAAACTCCACATTAAACACAAATGGCGGGAATGTATATTTAGCCGGTCTTTCTCATAATTCTTCTGCAAACAGCGGAGTAAATTATGGTGTTCGTATGGTAAACTCAGATATTTCAAGTGTAAGTGGCAATATTGAAATCAACGGAGAATTAAGGGGTAGATATCATGTTGGTAATGGTACCCGCATAGAATCAACAACAACAACAGCAACATCGATTACCACCACAACGGGATCAATAACTATAAGTGGAAAAGGTTATGATGCTGACCCAAACGATAATGGTAACCGATTTGGAGCAGTTATTACTGGTTTGTCATCGACTATAAAAACAATAATTTCTTCGACTTCGGGAAATATACAAATAGAAGGAAATGCATACTTTACGGCAACTGTTAATGATAAAGAAGGGTTAGGAATTGGAGGAGCTACAGAAATTATATCGCGTTCCGGAAATATAACAATTAGGGGAACCAATACACTTGAAACCTCAGGACACTATTGCAATTCTATTCGTTTTAATCCGATAAATGAATCAAATTCAATTAGAGTAGGTTTTGATGGGACAAATTCATACACGGGGAATATTCTAATTGAAGGAAATTCCATTTATCAACGATATTTACATTCAAGCGCAGGTTCTATAGCTGTTCAAACTACAGGCACCCTAACCATTCAGCCAACAGGCACCGCATTTACATACATGCGCGCCAATGATCCAGGTGGTACACTTACCTATGACAACGACTGGAATTTTGGAACTACACTTTCTAGTTTCACGTTTGGTAAAAGTACCAATACCACCAATCTGACCTTTGCGAATGTCTTATCTCCTGCGGGGTCCATCACCATATATGGAGGTAATATCAACATTAATGAAAATTTAAATACATCAGCAGGCGCTTCCTCTGGAAATGTTTTAATCAAATCATCAGCCGATATTATTCTGGCTGCAAGCAAAAGCATTACCACCAGCGGTGCTTCCGTCATACTTTGGGCCAATAGCGACAATGCTAGTAGCAATGGATCCATTGCACTGAGAAATGCATCTTCTATTGTTACCGGCAGCAATACTGTAGCAGGCGGGCATGTTTGGCTTGGAGGTGGCAGCAACGGAACAACCTGGAATGGATTGGCGGTAGGTTCGGGTTACGCAGTTCCTGGTACTTCTTTCACCCCTCCTTCAGGTAGTGCCGCAGACGCAGGTATCTATTTAGAACAAAATTCAATAACATCTTTTGGAGGAAATATAAAAATTTCAGGGGATGCGGGGGCATCAGGATTTGCAGCAATTATTACTTATGGTAATACCATTACGATCAATGCCGGAAGTGGCAAAATTGAAATGGATGGTCAGGTAATCAGCACTGGCCCAGGAAACCGCAATGGAATTTTGTTTGGTTTGCACGATAAGAATATTTTCTCAACAGTGAATATCTCATCATCTTCAACTTCAGGCGATGCGATTACGATTACTGGTGTAGGAAGAGGTACTGAAGATGCCATTGGCCTTAGTGGTACTGTGAATATCACGGCTTCCGGAGGCGGCAACATTGTCATGAATGGAAACGCCTTAGGCACCGGCAGAAGCATCGTAGCCGGAAATTTTTATCACGGCATCCTGAATGTATTTGCCAATTCGGGAAATATCTCTTTAAATGGAAATACGAAAGCGGTGCAGGTGGCAACAGCAATAGATTTAACTGGCCTCACTTCAGGCCCTTCCAAAATAAACATTGGGCAAGGTGGAAGTATTTTAAGCTCCAGTAGCAATGTGGTCCTTACTGCAGACAATATTGCGCTTGCAGCAGGTGGCATAGCGGTCAATACCAGCGGAACCGTCACGATTGAGCCATCAAGTAACAGTTTTGCCAGTGCTCTTACCTACCCCGTAACCGATTTAAGCATTGCCAACACAATAACCGGATTGACCTTGGGTAAGTCCACCAATACTGCGAACATTACGGTTTCTTCAGCCCAGTCCATTGCCGGGCCTATTAATATTTATGGAGGTACTATTGCCTTAAATGCCGGCATCACAACAACCAATGCTACAACTGGTAATATTTTATTGAATGGAACAACGCTATCCGGTACAGGAAATATTTCTCTGGCAGCAGGCCGCACGGCTACTATTAATGTTGGTACTGCCTCAACCTACGAGGGTATCATCAGCGGCACCGGCAGTGGATTGACTAAATTGGGTGCCGGAACGCTTACCCTAACCAAAGACCATACCTATAACGGTTCAACTACCATTTCAGCAGGTGATTTGCAGGTGGGGACAGGGGGTTCGGTGAGCCAGGCATCCAGCGGTACCATCAACAGCACCAGTGCAGTAACCGTTGCTTCCGGCAGCAAATTGATTTTGGCGCCCAACGAAAATGTAACATTTGCCGCCCCGATTTCCGGTGCGGGAGGCGTTGAAATTAAGGGTATGTCAGGTGCTTATTACAATTCTTTCCTTACAAGCACCGCAACTACCATGGTTTCCAGTGCCAGTGTTCTGGAGGTATTGACAAGGATTACAGGTGGTTTGCAAGACGGTGCGAATGTGGCATCTGGTCTAACCCGAGTAGCCGGAGTTTATGTAAAATCCTATAATGCCTCAGCGAACACGGCAACATTACAATTTCAACAATACGATGGAGTTTATACAAAGTGCGTGTTTGCTGCACTTTCCCAATCCGGAGCCAATGTTCAAATAAGAGGAAACACCTCCATTTACAGTGGAGCAGCATACAGAACCGGAAATCATCTGGGTGCAGACATGTCGTCCGGAAGTACATTGATGGGCTTGGCTACTTCTGCCCCTGCAGGTGGGTATGGAATTTCCAATGTTTACATGTCCGGTAAAGTGAATTTCACCGGATCACTTACCTATTCGGGCACTACTACACTCAGCAACACCGTGACGAGTGTAACAAGTCCCAATACCTATAGCTACACATCCCGCGGCACCCAGGAAATTACCGATGCCAGCACCAGTTTTCCTTCAGGCAGTACCATTGTAAACAACGGACTTGTAATTTTTAACCGAACTACAGCACTTACCGTTTCCAATGATATGGGTGGAACCGAAGAAGTATTGCAGGTAGGTGCCGAAATCACCATGACCGGAGCCAATACCTATACCGGCAACACTACCGTGGACTTGAACAAAACCCTGAACATCGGTTCAGGCAGCACCGCCGGTTCCATGACAGGCAATATCATCAATTATGGTACCGTTTCTTTCAACCGCAGCGATTCTTCTGCATATACAGGGATCATCAGCGGCACCGGTGCGGTTACAAAATCCGGTAATAGTGCCACCACATTGACCGGGCTAAACACCTATACAGGCGCAACCACTGTCAATGCGGGACGTTTAATTCTGCAAAGGGATGTGCCCGCCACCAGCAGCAGCGGCTATTCCGGTGCAGGTATTCTTGTTGTGCAGCCCAATTCCAACAGTTTTACCTCAGCGGTTACTTACCCCATTGCAGGCTTCACGGTTTCCAGCAGCATAGGTGGACTTATCATTGGCAAGCTTGGTAATACAGCGAATATAACGGTATCCAGTGCAACAACAGCGGCAGGCCAGATTACACTATACGGCGGAACAATTACCTTGAATAATGCCTTAACAACAACAAATACAGGCACAGGGGACCTTTCCTTGAATGGAACAACGCTTTCTGGCGCATCGACATTAACCGTTGCCGATGGACGCACACTCACCATGAACCTAAGTTCAAACACAAACTATACCGGTGCTATTTCAGGCACGGGTCTTAATTTCGTGAAGGACGGTGCTGGAACCTTAACCTTGCCAACGCCAACGTCACTTTCGTTTGCAGCAATGACGATTAGTGCTGGCGGCTATAAACTAAATCCAACCCAACAGTTGACCCTTAGTGGTGCGCTGACCAACAACGGAACCTTCACGATGAAAAGCGGAGCTTCGTTCGTTCAAGCTACAAGCGGTACAAGTATCTCAGGAACTGGAACGTTTAATGTAGAAAAAGCACTTAGCGATAACAGTCCAACATGGACCACAACTAGCGGACGCTTCTGGTACATGGGCGTTCCAATGGTGAGTGTAGCGCGAAGCAGTTATGGCACATCAGGTGCGACTACGAACCGTGTTTGGTCGTATGCCGAGTCGACGAAGTCTTACACAGAATTAACTTCAGGAAGTACCTTATTGTCGGCAGGAACTGGCTATGTGCACCGCAGAACGACAAACGACACCCTTACTTTTAGTGCGGCAGGAGCGAATGGCTTATATGGTGGCGACTTAAGCTTAACAAACCTAACACGCACCGCAGGAACCTCAGCAGGTTATCACTTGGTGTCCAATCCATACATGGCCTACCTAGATTGGAATTCTGTAACAAAGACAAACATTGAACCCACGTTCTACATTCGTACCAATAACACAACGAACAGCAACATCAGTGCCTTGATTAGTTATAATTCAGAAACGAATCTATCGACCAATACTTCGAGTGTTACCGCAACTACTCAACAACTCCGCTACATTGCACCTTTGCAATCGATTTGGGTTCGCGTAGGGACAGCAGCAGCAACAGGATCTCTTGGAATGACACGCGGCATGCTCTCTCATCAAACTGGCAATGTAGGCTTGAAAAGCAGTACGGTGTTCCCAACCTTGGCCCGCGTAAATTTGGTCGATGGCAACAATTTCGACCAACTATTGGTCTACTTGAACAGCGACATGAGCAACGAAGTGGATCAATACGATTCTGAGAAGATGGCGGCAAGCGGCACGGTTCAAGTGTATACCATGTCATCGAACAGAAAGTTGGTGATGAACGGACTTAAGAACAACAAGAAGAAAGTATCTGTTCCACTTTATTTGGAGTTACCAGAGACGAAGAGCTACACGTTACAGTTATCCGAATACCAGGTAGAAGACGGACTCATCTTGCTCGAAGACAAACAAGAAGGAACGATTCAAGACTTCACCTTGATGGAGAACTATAGCTTCTATGCCAACAGCGGCTTGCTTCAAAACCGTTTTGTTCTGCACTTCATCTTACCAGATGCAGAGCTTACGACACAAGGCCCGAGTAACAGTTGGGTAGCAGAAGAAGGCAGCTACACAGAAGGCGGCGATGTAGAGATCTTCAACGACGATAGAGGAAATATAGAAATCACCTTGAATCGACCTGAAGACCAAAAAGTAGAAGGAACCGTTTTTGTCACGGACATGAATGGAAAAGCAGTGTACTCCGGACAATTAGAAGGAATCATCACAGCAATCGAGCTAGACGTTCCATCCGGAATCTACTACCTCACCGTACAAAGCGGCACGCTCATCGAGAAGAAGAAAGTATTTATTCAGGAATAAAGGAATCCAAGCAATGAAAACCACAGAAATCAAAGGACAAGCACAGAAAAAGCGTGCATACAACGCTCCGCAAATAGAAAAGGTAGAATTAGACACGGAGATGTCCTTGCTTATGGCATCAGAACCACCACCTAATCCAGGGTCCATAAGCCAAGGAGGTGTTTTACCAAAAGTATTTAAGTTTATAAGTTAAATCCAAGGAAATTCCCTAGAACGCTCCGTTCACTTCGATCGTATCCAAAGCCTGCGCGAGTTCCCGATCCTTGTGGGTGATGGTATTTCAGTGCCGATTTCCGTTTATTGCAACAAAACCTCCGTTTAAACTTCAGAAGGGAGCAGGGAGATGTTTCAAATCTGTAATACTTCAGCATGAAGTGTACAGACAATAAGGATTCATGTTACTTGGGATTTTCATGTATTAATGTTACATTTAGACCTAAATCTCAATGAATACAGGAATGGTTAAAACTGTTTTAAAGAAACACTTAGTCCTTTTCGTTTTACCAATTATTTATGCATTCTTCTGTATTCACACTACACATAAATCGCCAAATGCATTTTTACAAACGGTTGATCCAGAGTACATTCATTTAATAAGTTCCGTTAACCTAGCAGAAGGAAATCTAAATATACAGAGCATAGAAAGTCCGGGCACTCCATTGTATGTTTTAGGAGCAATTACAGCCAAAGTCACCTGTTTTGTTTCATCTAATGATTCTTTAAAAGAAGATTTTATTTCAAATCCAGAGAAATACATCGATGCGTTAAGACTGGTACTATTGATCCTAACCACACTTTCCCTTTTTATACTTGGGCACGTGGTGCATAAAGTAAGCCATAGTCCGTTCACTGCGGTTTTGTTTCAACTTGCTCCCTTTTTTTCCGCGGACATCATGTTGACATCCACGATATTCACACCTGATCATTTTCTCGTTATACTGATGTTGTTATATATGGCTGTATTATTCAACCATATCCATCGGGAAAACAATTCGGGTGAAATGAAAAGTGCGTTATACTTTTCACTTTTCACCGCGCTTGGTTGTGCCACAAAAATCACCTTTTTACCCTTGGTCATCTTGCCACTTTTCATCTTGCCTCAAGCAAAACAAAAGTTGGTATTTATCCTTTCAACTGGTCTGCTTAGTCCTTTGTTTGCCTTCACCGCGGCGATTCAGTATGACAGGTTCTTTGGTTGGGTGAAAGGCTTGATCTTCCACTCTGGGAATTATGGAACAGGGGAGGAAAAGATTATTTCGGGCACCTCGTTTGTAAGCAATCTCGGGAAAATAATAAACACGGAAATACCCTTTATCATCATCAGCTTTTTATTGGTCATTTGTGTGTTCTTATTAATCAATAGGAAAAAGCGAAATCAACACAGCAGAATCCTTGTTGGCCTATTATGCACTTTTATTTTACACATAATTTTGGTGTCAAAACATTTTGCCATTCGCTATTTAACACCATCCATTCTATTAGGAATTCTGGGTATTTATCTCCTTATTTTGTTTTTTGCACATACGAAAAAAATGCAGAAAACATTGATGATATGTGTGATTGTCATGTATCCTTTATTGGCTTTTAAAAATATATACACGATAAATGACCGTCTTTCGAAACATGCATTATCTAGAAATAATGCACATGAGTACCTTGAGAAAAACAGGAAAGGTTTACCACTTTTAATCGTCCCTAATTATTTCGGTTCAGGAACGAAAGAGTACTCCTTATGGTTTTCTTCTAAATGGGCGGGACAAAATGCCCAAGAATACATCGATGTCATGAATAAAAA
>JBIKRF010000149.1:0-3712 GCA_044349305.1 Flavobacteriales bacterium | reverse complement strand
AAAGACATACGATGCAAGTACTTCGGCAACAATTACCGGAACGCTTTCAGGTGTTATTTCACCTGATGCAGTTACCTTGGTGGGAACAGGAACCTTTGCTTCGGCCAACGTTGGGTCAGGCATCATTGTAACTTCAATCGCTACCTTGGGTGGAGCAGATGCGGGAAATTACTCACTCACACAGCCAACAGGATTGTCTGGGGAGATTACCTTAAAATCATTGACAATCACGGCGACAGATGTATCGAAAGAAATGGGAGTGTTGCTAACAGGGGGTGCGGGTTCAACAGCATTTACATCAACTGGGCTTGCGGGAAGTGAAACCATTGGTTCAGTAACTATAACTTATGGCGCTGCGGGAGGAACAACCGGGCAGGGTGCAACCGCTGGTACTTATAGTGGTCAGGTTACTCCTTCAGCAGCAATAGGTGGAACGTTTAATGCAGCCAATTATTCAATTACCTATAGTTCAGGAAGCATAACTGTTTCTGGGTTTACAGCTGGGAATTTAGTGGTTAACAGGATCGGAAACGGCTCATCCACATTAGCAGGCACAGCTTCTTCCATAAATGTTTTGGAATTAAACACATCAGGTACAACTCAACAAACGATAAGCACATTATTTACTGGATCGAACTTACTCACTGAAACTGGTTCTGGAACCTCAAATGGGTATTTAAATTCGTACAACACTTCGCTAAGCATACCTGGGTACAACACTGCATTGACAACTGCAGGCGTGGCGTCTTTAAATACAAAAGCCACCAATATACTAGGAACTGGAGCTACTGTAATCAATAGAGTGGTTTTTCCAACAAGTGGGTCACCATTGCCTTTTACTGCAAATAATTTTAGAAGTATTATACCAACAAGCGCAACGACTTTTTATGCATCAGGAGCAGGAAGCTCATCAACAGGTGGTATTTGGTATTACAATGGAACGAGTTACACGCAAGTCAGCACAACGCAAACCAACACAAGAAACGTAGAAATATTTAATGGAAATCTTTATTATTCTACTGGTTCAGGTACAACAGGGATTTATCAGGTTGGAACAGGGTTGCCAACTACATCTGGCCAAACGGCAACCTTGATCGCTGCAGCAACTTCACCTTACGGTTTTTCAATGAGTCCAGACGGAAATACGATGTATGTTGCTGACGATGGTACTGTCAACGGAAATACTGGTGGAGGTATTCAAAAATGGACTAAATCTGGAAGTACATGGACCAGACAATATACTTTTGCCGTTCAAACACGTGGAATAACAGTCGATTATTCAGGGAACAACCCAATAATCTACGCTACAACGATTGCAACTTTAGACAACAATAAACTAATAAAAATTACAGATACTGGTTCATCGGCAACGTCATCTGATGTGATATTGGCTGGATCTAATTATGTCTTTAGAGGTGTAGATTTTGCTCCAGCAGCTGCACCAAGTGCGCCAACAATCGGTACGCTTACCCAAACGACATGTGCGTCTGCAACAGGTTCGGTTGAATTGACAGGTTTGCCAAGTGGACAATGGCGAATTTACGGCTTCCCTTCTGGAAGTGCCGTAGGAACTGGTTCTAGCACAACGATTAGTGGTCTTGCCGCGGGAACCTATACATTCATTGTGACATCCTACACGGGTCGCACCTCGAGTTCATCTGCATCTGCAACCATTTCAGCGCAGCCAGGTGCGCCAGGCTATCCAACGGCTCCGACAGCAGCAAGTCAAAGTTTTTGTGAGAATCTTTCACCGAGCGTAGCGAACCTGGAAACAACGAATGGATCGGATATTCAATGGTATTCAGCTTCTACAGGTGGTTCGGCTTTGCCTACAACTGATTTGTTAGCCAATGGAAACTACTATGCAACGCAAAGTGTAAGCGCTTGTGAAAGTCAAACGAGAACTTTGTCAGCAGTCACCTTGAACACGATCAATACCGCATCCGCACCAGCAAACGGAGACGTTGTTTGGCATGGGACCTCATCTTCGAATTGGAATACAGCCTCAAACTGGAGTGTGCACGATGGAACGACATATTCATTATCTACCGCTGTTCCAACGGACCTCACGAATGTCATCATAGTCCCTGCGAATCAAACATGTGTGCTTGCCCAACCGAGCGTGCTGACGGCAACAGCCAACGCGGCGAAGAACGTACTCATTGAATCAGGCGCAACATTGAGCCTTTCTGGCGGAACTTTGTCTGTTGCAGGCGACTGGACAAACAATGGAACATTCACAGGAAGTACTGGAACTGTATCTTTCAATGGAACGGGAACAGTGACATTGGGAGGAACTTCCTCAACAAGCTTCACAAACCTTACGATGGACAAGACAGGTTCTGTTTCACTTTCTACGCCAGTAGCAGTGAGCGGTTCACTCACATTGAACAATGGAATCATCAACCTTGGTGCGAACAATTTGACTTTAGGCTCAGCAACAGTATCTGGTGGTTCATCTACAAGTTATGTAAAAACGGCCTCAACTGGAGTTCTAAAACGCAATGTTGGAACCTCAGCTGCGGTGGTGTTCCCTGTTGGGAATTCAGCATACAACCCTGCGGAATTGACCAATACCATTGGTTCAGACATCTTCTCTGTGCGCGTGGTCGATGCGGTCTATGTCAACGGAACGTCTGGAACCTTGCAATCTACAGAGGTAGTCAATCGCACTTGGATGATTGAAGAAGCTGTTGTAGGTGGGAACTCTGTGAAGGTGAAACTGAATTGGAACGGAGTGGGAGAAGAAGCGACAAACTTCACATCTTCAAGTGCTTTCGTTGCGCATTATGTGAGCACATCAGGCATGTGGGACAACCTTGGGGGAACTGTCAATTCGGGATCAGTTGAATCTTCTCAGGCCGTTTCAAGCTTCTCACCATTCACGATCTCCTCATCACCGACATTCGCACCACTTCCAGTGGAATTGCTTTCATTCGATGCACAATGTGCAGGCGAAAACGTCATCGTTTCTTGGAAAACGGCTTCTGAGCACTACAGCTTAAACTTCATCGTTGAGCGTTCAGAAAACGGTTCAACTTGGAGTGAAATTCAAACACAGGCAGCAGCAGGCAATAGCAACACGGTATTGTCATACGCCATCGAAGATGCCGGAGCAGCTCGAGGTATAAACTACTACCGCTTGATTCAAACCGATCAAGATGGTGTACAGAAAATCTATGGTGCAATTCTATCAAATTGTGGTTCGGATGAGAATTTCTTCATGAGCTTCCCGAACCCAAGTGATGCAGAAATCACAATTGTGTTCAACGATAAAAAGATAAATGGATCAACAACCTTGATGGTGCGTGATGCCCACGGACGTGTTGTACGATCAATCACACTGGAGATCCAACCTGGTACAAACTCGATCTTGATTCCAGACATGGAACTTGAGCCAGCGGTTTACTACCTGCAGTTGGAGGGAGACAACTTCACGTCTCCAGTAATAAAACATAGTTTACGTTAGTAACTTGTGGTCTGAAAAAAAGGAAAGGGGAAATCGAAAGATTTCCCCTTTCCTTTTTTAATTACTAGTGACGAATTACTAATGACGAATTAGGACAGATTTAAAATAGTTACTAGTTACTAATGACGAGTTACGAGTTTGGAGTATGGTGGCTTCGTTTTTATTAATTACTAATGACAAATTACGAATGACGAATTTGGTGGCTGAGGCCCTCGAAGCCGTGAGTAAATGCCAGCGCTTCTT
>JBIKRF010000148.1:0-3723 GCA_044349305.1 Flavobacteriales bacterium | reverse complement strand
ATCATTAATTTTTTCATAAGAATAATTTTAGTTTTCACGAATATAAAAAGATTTACTACTTTGAAATGTAAAATCTCGACAATAATTCCTTCAATGTTAAAAAGTGAATTACTTTGTTGAAAGACTAGGCTAAATATTCGTTGTATAGCTATTGTAATCGCTGAGATTTGTTGAATATTTCTCTTCTGCCATGAATAAAATTGATCTCGACTTTTTTGCATTGACTATTGGTCAAGAATTCGTTTTTACCGACGGTGAAACACTTATTAAATATGGAAAAGACGAAACAGAGAATTTAAGTTTTCCGGCAGATGTTGTTTTGAAACCTGGAAATACAAATGAAGTTGCAAGTCTATTAAAGTATTGCAACGAACAAAAGATACCCGTAACAGCTATTGGGGCACAAACGGGATTAAGCGGAGGAGCTTTGTGTGTGCGAAAAGGTGTTGCGCTTTCTATGGAACGCTTCAATCGAATTTTGAAAATAGATATTGAAAATGGACAGGTTCACACAGAACCGGCTGTAATAACTCAAATTCTTCAAGAAGAATGTGCAAAGCAAGGTTTGTATTACGCCCCAGACCCTGCAAGCAGAGGAAGTTGTTGGATTGGTGGAAATTTGGCCGAGAACAGCGGTGGTCCTCATGCTGTGAAGTATGGTGTTACAAAAGACTTTGTTTTAAATCTTGAAGTGGTTTTGGCAAGTGGTGAAGTCATTTGGACAGGTGCAAATACATTGAAGAACTCAACAGGATATAATCTCACACAACTCATGGTTGGAAGTGAAGGCACGCTTGGAATTATAACCAAAGCAGTTCTGAAATTACTTCCGCTTCCAAAACACAATTTGCTATTGCTCGCACCTTTCGCAAGTGCTGAAAAAGCTTGCGAAGCGGTTAGTGCGGTTTTTCGAGCGGGTATTACACCAAGTGCCATGGAGTTCATGGAGCGCGAAGCCATTGAATACACATTGCAGTTTGTTCCAGATGCACAAGTGAATTTAGATGGGGTGGAAGCACACCTGCTGATTGAGGTAGATGGTTCAAATGTTGAATCACTGATGCTCGATTGCGAAACCATTTCCAATGTGCTTATGGAACACGAGTGTGGTGAAATACTTTTTGCTGAAGATCACAATCAGAAAGAGGCACTTTGGAAAGTGAGAAGGAAAGTGGGAGAGGCGGTTAAGTCACATTCCATATACAAGGAAGAAGATACTGTTGTTCCAAGATTTGAACTTCCGAAATTACTTCGAGAAGTTAAGGCCATTGGGAAGCGTTACGGATTCCGATCCGTTTGCTACGGTCATGCCGGTGATGGAAATCTGCACATCAATATTTTGAAAGATGAAATGTCAGATGAACAATGGGACAATACGCTTCCACTGGCCATTCGTGAGATATTCGAATTAACGGTTTCTCTCGGGGGAACACTCAGCGGCGAACACGGAATAGGATGGGTACAGAAGAACTACATGGATATCGCCTTCAATGAAGTTCAATTGAACCTCATGAAGAAAATAAAAGAAGTGTTCGATCCCAATGGAATTCTAAATCCTGGAAAGATATTTCCAGACTGAATTCAGTTACTTAATCATTAATCGCTTTGTTAATCTTCCAACTTGAATCGTGTAAATTCCTGCTGGAAGCGTTTCAACTTCAAGTGTGTGAACGCCCGGCTGGTTGAAGCTCGTAGTGAAAACAACTTGTCCGGTTGTATTGTAAATAGTCACATTCGATTTACCAGATTGGAAGTTTTGAATGAAGATTTGATTCTCTGCCGGATTCGGATATAAAACAAATTCGCGTTCTGTAATTTCATTCACACTAGCAGGAATCCATTGAAAATCTTCAGCGGCCGAAGCTGCCGATGAACCACAAAGGTTAATAGCCGTTACTCTCCAAGAATATGTATTGCCTTCGCTAAATGGAAAGCCCATAGGTAAAGTTGCGAAGTTTCCAAGTTCAGTTGAGCTGTAAACGATATTGCCAAACGTTGGGTCATTCTCTGAAATTTCAAACAAATAAGATGTTGCTCCAGGCACAGCGTTCCAGTTGAAAGTGTAATCAAATCCATTGTACTGAATAGTAGCAGGAACAGACAAGAGGTTAGGGGTAGGTGGAGGTGTACCTGTGCTTATGCTGAAGAATAAATCATACGATTCCCCAAAAGTGGTTAGCAATTGAAGGGTGCAGTTAAAAGTTCCTGTAGGAACTGTTCCTAAATCAGAAATCACAATGTTGTATGCCCCGGGTCCCGTAATATTCACACCACTGAAAACGGGAAAACCAGGAATTCCTGTAATGTTTGCTGTTAACGGGAATTGAAGGTCAGCATTAATCTTCAATTGCAAAGTATCTGCTGATTGTCCGCATGCATTCAAATTTTTGCTTTGTAAATAGAGTAAAGTTGGACGAAGAACGAAGAACCCGTCATACATGCTTGTTGCTAGGTTTACTCCGCTTGGGAGATAAGGGTAATTACTCCATGTTCCACTGAATTGTGGAAGATCATTTAATGGAAATAAATCGAAGTATCCAACTTCATTCAGCACCCCTGTGCTTACTCGGGATGCATCTAAAATGCGAACACCACTTCTATAATTACTCTCGTAAACGAATTGGTCCTTTATGTATAAGTTATGATCGATAGAGGAATTGGTACTTAAATAATAATTCATGTAACCAATATTATCTAAATCAGAAAAATTGAAAATGTGGGTGCGAGTAGTTGTTCCGATATTTTGCTCGTCTAACTCATCATTTACTAAATAATGCGACATATCCTTTGAGAACCAACCTTGGTGGGTATACCCTCTTTCAGGATAATCGTAATTATCTAAAAATAAAATATCAGTCGGGTCAGTTACGTCAAGGGTCACCACTCCCCAGCCGCTATTTCCATTGCAAGCAACAACAATAACATCACCTTGGTGATTGGTGTCAGGACCTCCATAGGTTAAGATTGTACCATCGTGTGTATATCCGGCATCCTGGTAACCACCAATAAGAATAGGTTGAAGTGGATTTGAAATATCAACCAAATGAGGACCTCCATTAAACGTATTTGATCCCATTGCCATTAAAATTTTACTTACAGGATCAATAGCAATGGTGTGAGAATTCCCAAATCCACCATAATAGGCCGTTTCAATAAACGCGGTGGGAGTAGTAACATTATCTAGTTGCAATAAGTCAAATACTTGTAGACCGTGTCCACTCGCTTCACTTCCTACAAAGCAATAGTGATCCATTGTCTCAACATCTCTCCATAAACTACTGGTTGTATGTGTTGGAAGTGTTCCTAAATAAATAGGGGATTGAGGTAATGAAATATCCACAAAGGCTAATCCGTTTGAAACCGCCACTAGAGCATATTCTTTATTCGTAACCGGACTAACCCATCCCCAAACGTCACTTGTATTGTCATTATTAGGATTCCCCCCGATTTCTGCAAGTGACATGTAAGACAAAAGGTCTACGTTGTCACAAGGATAAATTCCAGCCATTCCGTCAACGCATGGCTGTGCGATGGCTGCAATTGACGAAAAGAAAAATAGAGTAAAGAATAGGTTCTTCATAGTCGTGTTTGTTGCATGCAAGTTAAAAACAAAAAGCTCGGCATTTGCCGAGCTTTCAATATAATTATTCCGAAATGAGGAATTCTAATTTGCTTTAGCGTGCTTCACGCTGTAATAGGTTACGTAGAAATAACCAATTGTTA
>JBIKRF010000061.1:0-13901 GCA_044349305.1 Flavobacteriales bacterium | reverse complement strand
GGTACTGGCCAAGACGGTTTCTTACCAAGCTCAGGAACAACTTATATAGTTCCAAACGGTTTGGGTTTAGGAACAGCCTTGGATGTGTTGGATCAAACCGACGGTGGATCAATTTTAATTAGCAATGGTTCTATAGCTGCCTTAGGTGGTGTTCAAGGTCCAACTTCTTCGAACTTGGTACTTGTTGCGCAATTCACAACAAACGGTCAATTGAGTTTCGCATTGAATTTGCAAATTCAAAACATCGCAACCGGTGTTGCAGAGAACTACGTTTCTTCAAATCCAACAGGTGCTGAATTAACACACCCAACACTAACTCTTGTTCCAAACGTTGCGCCAACAGTTAGCGTTACTAGTCCAACGAATGCAGCTGCGATCATTAACGGAACGTCTATGACTTTCGCTGCTACTGCTGCAGATGCGAACGGAACAGTTTCTAGTGTTTCTTTCTATTTAGACGGAACCTTGTTGTCTACTGACAACACGTCTCCATACACCGCTTCTTACACTGCTGCTGCAGGATCTCACACTTTGTATGCTGTTGCCATTGACAACGATTGCGTTAGTACAACGTCTTCAACTGTTTCTTTCACTTCAGCTGCTAACCAAGGGCCAACTGTAACTGTATCTGCTCCTTCTACAACTGTTGCGGGAACTTTATTGACTTTCACAGCATCTGCATCTGATGTTGATGGTACTGTTTCACAAGTTGAGTTCTTCGTAAACAACGTTTCAGTTGGTGTAGATAGCATTTCACCTTATTCTGTTGATTACACTGCAGTATTAGGTTCAGGACAAACTGTTAAAGCTGTTGCTAAAGATGACCTTGGATTAACAGGAACTTCAAGTATTGTTACAATGAACGTTTTGGCTAACGTTCCTCCAACTGTTTCTATTACTTCTCCATCTGCGGGTACTGCATTCTCTGCTCCAGCTCCTATCACATTCACGGCTTCTGCTACTGACTCTGATGGAACTGTTTCACAAGTTGAGTTCTTTGTTAACGGAGTTTCTGTTGGTGTTGATGCAACGACTCCTTATGAGGCAACATGGACGAGCACACCTGGTATTAAGACTATCACAGCTAAAGCTACAGATAGTAACGGTGCTATTACTACTTCTTCTGCATTGTCTTTAGACATTGCTGATCCAAACGCTCTTCCTTATGAAATAAAAGCTGTAAGTCAAACTTGTGAAATCGATACATATTGCGTGCCTGTTGCTGCTGCTTCTACATACACTGTAGATAACGTTAAGGGTTACGATGTAATAATGAACTATGACGCAACGAAAGTTGTTCCAACAGGAAACATTACAGTATACGATGTGCTTACAACCTCTTCTTACATTGAAACTGCTGCAGCAATTGCAACACCTGGTACCTTGAACCTTTCATTGTATTTCAACGGAACTGCTCCTGCATCTGCTGAATTCGCTGGTACAGGAAATATCTTCTGTGTTGAATTCACTCGTCTTCCTGGTTTCTTGCCAGTTGACTCAGTTCCAATCTCAATTTCATTCATGCAAGAGAGTTACATTACAGGTGTTCAAACGAAATTGGTTACTGCTCGTAAGGCATATTCAACGACACAACAAAACTATGTTGCTAACTTGAATTTTTGGTCGGATAATAGCGCAATCTCATACGACGCTACTGCACCAAACGCATACTTAGTAACAAACGTTTACGGTGCTACTGGTTCTACAATCAACAACCCATCTGCTCCAGTAACGCCTAACGTAGCTGGACAATTCACACATGATCTTACTACAGGTACTAGCCTTTCAATTCAGCGCGATATCAATAACTTGAACTCTGTTCAGTTGTTAATCAACGCTGCTGATGCTGTATTGGGTAAGACTCTTTTGATCAACGGAGCGTTCACTCCTTCAGTTTATCAAATTTTATCTTTAGACGTTAACTTAGACGGAGTAGTAAGTGCTGGTGATGTTTCACAATTGAAGCAAAGAGCTACATTGGCTTTACCAGAATACATGCAAGCATGGAACTATGATAACGGTGGTGTTTCTAACGGACAGCCGTCGAAAGACTGGATCTTCGTAGATTCTGCTCGCGTTGCTACTGCTGCTTACCAAATCTCTGCTACTTTCCCAGCGAATGATGGGGTGGGTTACTCAAAAGGTAAAGTTCCAGTTGTACCATTCATCTTACCAAGTAACGTTTCTAACTACACTGCAAACAGTTCTACTTGTCCAACAGTTGGTACTGAGACGTACATAGGTATTTTATTGGGTGATGTTAACGGTAGCTATGCTGATTTCACTGCAGATGGTATCTTGAAAACAAACAACACAGATTACATTTTAGTTGATTTGAACAACGTTATCGTTGAAGGAACTAAAGTATCTGTTCCAGTTGCATTCATTTCTGAAGAACCAGTAAATGCCTTCGATATCGCATTGGAAGTTAACGAAAACAAATTGACTTACGTGTCAATGGAAGACAATCAATTGGGTTCAGAAAGTGAGTCTTTCTACAACTCAGACGATAAGACTTTCCGTTATTCAGCTTTCAATTTGAACGAATTCTCTTCAAACGCAAGAGTTGTTTACATCACTTTCGAAACTACCGACGGAACCATTTCTGAAAAAGATATTAATGCAGAATTAGGTTTGTTAAATGGTAAGCAAACTGAAGTAAGATTTACTAAATCAATTGATGTTGCTAACAACGGCATAGATATTTATCCAAATCCTTCAAATGGAATGTTTACATTAATGTCTAACGTTGAAGGAAAAGTAGATATCGTTGATATCACAGGAAATTTAGTACACCCAGGTGCACTTGTAAAAGCAAATCAAGTAATGGAAGTTAATATGCCGGAGCTAAGTGCTGGTGTATATTTCGTTCGTTTCTATAGCAATAACGCCTTGACTACAAAGCGCATTGTAATTAGCGAATAATCCATATAGGTGGTTTGAATTTGTTAAGAGAAAAGGTTACTCAACGGAGTAACCTTTTCTTGATTAAAAATAATAACATGAAGAAACTAATTATCTTTTTTTGTTTTGCAATCGCTGGAATCTACCCCTTTTCAGAAGTTCAAGCTTCTTACGAAATGTCTGAGGGGCAATTGAATTTAACCGATACGGTAGTCTTTAATTTGGCGACTGCATCCTATTCCAATGCAGGTGGTGTGTATTACATCGATATCCCTGTGGCCATCTATTCCAACAATCAAGCAATTAACGCCATAGATTTTTGGTTTCAGTTCAACCTAAATAAATTAACTTATATAAGCACAACAGCACTTGTAAGTGGAATTGATCCATTTTCAAACTTCAATGTAAACAATCAGTTTTTAAGCAATACCACTCCGGGTACATCAATCACTTATTCAGCGCCTTTGTATACAAATCTTTTGATGTTACGTTTTTCATTGGCGGGTGCTTGCACAGAAATTTTTGCATCTGATTTTTCGTCTGCCACGGCCTTGGTGAATGGGAACCTTAGTAGTTATTTGTTTATTAGCCCAAACCCTATTCCTCCATTTCAGATAGAACAACCGCAACCTTATTGCAGCTCTGATGAAATTGTATTCGATTACCCTTATACATCCGTTAATGGAAGAATCATTCAATCTTATTCGTGGGATTTCGGAAATGGGCAACTGAGTAGTTTGCAATCTGACACAGCGGTTTATTCTTCAGAAGGTGATTATCTTGTAGGCTTAACTTTAACAACTGCAGACGGTTGTGTTTATCCGATTCAAAATTCTGTTTCAATCTTTCCTACGCCGGTAGCGGCTTATTCAAGTTCTTGGGATGAACTTTCCAATATTGTAAGTTTCACCAATGAGTCTACGATTTCGTCGGGGTCTATAAACATTTACACGTGGGACTTTGGAAACAGCACCTCTAATTTGCAAAATCCAGATTTTACTTTTCCTGCCTTGGGATATTATGATGTAACGTTAACAGCAACCTCGGATTTAGGGTGTACGAGTTCAATCACTCAATTGGTTACAGCAATTGATATTGTTGAATTGGATAACAGAAGTTTTCATATTTACCCCAATCCAGCCAATGATTTCATTCAAATTGAATCTTCTTTTCATACCCTGGCAAGAATTACGGATGTGACGGGAAGAATTTTGACAGACAACTTTATTATTCAATCAAATCAAGTATTGAGTTATGATGTATCGACACTTTCAACAGGCTTTTATTTCTTAGAAAGTGTAGAAGGTGATACCATTTTCAGAGAACGGTTTGTAATTGAGAATTAGTTTATTTATTATGAGTTTTCTATTTCTTAACATTCGGATTCTATAAACTGCTGATTTTTGCTAAATGGAAAAGAGAAGAATTGGGATAGAAAGAGAACTTTCATGGCTGCAATTTAATGAACGGGTATTGCAAGAAGCGCAGGATATGCGCAATCCGCTTTTAGAGCAATTGAGATTTTTAGGTATTTTTTCGAATAATCTCGATGAGTTCTTTAAGGTGCGATTTGCAACTCTACGCCGTGAATTAAAGGCACTTCGAAAGAGTAATGTTTCAGCTGCTTCCATTCAGAAAAAACAACTGGAGCAAATTCATGACCGTGTAATTGATTTACAAATTCTTTTCGATAAAACGTTTGAGAATACAAAGGCTAATTTGGCTTTGAAGGGTATTCACTTCAAAAGTGAAACTCAGATAACGAAGGTTCAAAAAGAATTTCTCCAAGCATATTTCGAGGAAAATATTCGCCATCACATTATTCCAATCATTCTTAAAACAAAGGGAAATATTCCCCCACTTAAGGACAACGAACTTTACCTTATTGTTGATATCGTTTCGAAGTCTAAACAGAAAGTTCATGCATTAATTGAGGTGCCAACCGCTATCTCTCGATTCGTTATTCTTCCAACCGAAAACAATTCGATAGAGGTTATATTACTCGAAGATGTTATTCGTCTTTCACTACGTAAGATTTTTAGTGTATTTAAAGTTCAGACGGCAAGGGCTTTTGATATTAAAGTCGTTCGCGATGCTGAATATCATTTGGAGCAAGATTATTCGAAGAGTGTTTTCGATAAAATTTCGAAGAGTATACAACAGCGAGATAAGGGAGATTACGTCCGATTGAATTTCGATCGGAAACTTCCAAAGGAATTACTCGACTTCTTATTGTTGAAGACGAAGATTAAGGATGCGGAAAATATTATTCCAGGTGGTCGATATCACAACAAAAAAGACTTTATGAAAATACCGAGCTTCAATAGACCTGACTTGAACTTTCCCCCTTCACCTCCGCTTACCCATTCGGTATTGGAGAAATCGCATAACATACTCGACACGGTTGCTAAGCAAGATATTCTTTTGCATTATCCTTATCAGAAATTCGCGCATGTATTGGATATGCTCCGAGCTGCGGCTATTGATCCGTTGGTTCGAACCATACGCATTACCATGTACAGAATAGCAAGCGATTCGCACATTCTTCATGCCTTGGTAAATGCCGCCAAAAATGGAAAACGAGTGGTAGCAATTGTTGAAGTACAAGCCCGATTCGATGAGGAGCACAATATTGAAATCACACGCATTCTTCAAGAGGCCGGTGTAGAAGTAATACCCGGTGTTCCAGGACTGAAAGTGCACTGTAAAATTTTTCAGATTAGCAGAAGAATTGGAGGTGTAACGGAGCGTATAACACACATTGGAACTGGAAATTTCCACGAGAAAACAGCCAATGTATATTCCGATACAACTCTGCTAACGGCGCATTTGGAAATAGGCCGGGAGGTGAGAAAATTATTTGAATTTTTCGAATCGAATTACAATCGTCCGCAATTCCGACACCTACTTGTTTCTCCTTTCAACACACGAAGAAAGTTAAATGATTTGATTCAAAAAGAAATGAATCATGCCAAGAAAGGAAAGCACGCTTCAATACTTATAAAGCTGAATAACCTCATAGATGATAGTATCATTAAAAAGTTACTAGACGCAGCCGAGGCAGGGGTGAAAATAACATGTATTATTCGCGGAGTGTGTTTGTTGGTTCCAACAACGAAAAAGCAAGCTAAAAATATTGAAATCCGCAGCATCATCGGAAGATACCTCGAGCATAGCCGAGTACTTGTCTTCCATAACAATGGCGAAGAAATTATGCTCATTGGTAGTGCAGATTTAATGACACGAAATCTAGATTATCGGGTGGAAGTTCTTACGCCCATCTACGATAAAAAATTAAAAGAAGAAATTTCAGAATGGTTGAATATGCAGCTTTCTGAGCATGCCAAGGCGAGATCGTTGAAGAAGGAAGATATGAATGCATACATATACCCGTTAGATGCAGCGAATTCATTCGATACACAAATCGAGTGGAAAAAATATTTGGAAGCCAAGTCTGTGAAGGCTTAATTTGGAAAAAAGATTGGAGTGAAGATAGCCGCCGTTGATATTGGTTCTAATGCCATAAGATTATTTGTTGCTGAGGTTTTTTACGATTCTGGAAAAATTGAACAAGACAAAATAAGTCACACCCGAATTCCCATTCGGTTGGGTGAAGATGTTTTTACGTTCGGAAGAATATCAGAGAAAAAGGAAATTCAACTCACACAAGTATTAACTGGATTAAGTCTGATCATAGATTCTCTTGGAGTAGATCACTATCGTATTTGCGCTACGAGCGCCATGCGCAGTGCAGAGAACGGAAGAGAGGTCGTCGATTCTATAAAGTCAAAGACAGGACTCACTGTCGATGTGTTATCAGGAGCAGAAGAGGCCGATATCATCTTTGCTAATTTCGAACAACAAGACTTGCCCAAATCGAAAAACTATTTGTTTATCGATGTGGGAGGTGGAAGCACAGAACTTACCATTATTGAGAATTTCGAAAGGAAGCACAGCCAATCGTTTGAAATTGGAACCGTTCGAATGCTTATCAACGACCAAGAGAAAATACCGAAGGCCATTTCTGTTTGGTTGAATGAAAACCTTAATGAAAGTTTGAATTACGAGGCCATTGCAACAGGCGGAAACATTAGCTCAGCATTTAAAATGTTGGAGAAAAAACAAAGAGAATCCATTGCTGTAAAGGAATTAGAGACTTTGCTCAGAAACCTTGCGAAACTTTCAATTCACGAGCGCGTTAAAAAATATTCTATTCGACCTGACCGTGCCGACGTTATCGTTCCTGCACTGAATCTCTATACGCAGGTTGCGAATTCAGCCAATATTGAGAAAATATTCGCTCCGAAGTTTGGACTTGCAGACGGGATTGTTTTGAAATTATTCAAGTCTATATAATTCATTGGAACGTATTTTCTGAGCTTCTTGTATTTTCGCTACATGAACGCGAAAACTGTAGAAAATTCCATTACCATCATAACCGAACTTATGGTGCCTGCCTATGCTAATTTTAGCGGGAAGGTGCACGGAGGTACCCTTCTTTCAATTATGGACAAGGTAGCCTATGTGGCCGCTGCAAAACATTCGGGCGCGTATTGCGTTACTGTTGCCGTGGAAGGAGTGGAATTTTTAAATCCAGTGGAAGTGGGTGAACTCGTTTCGTTCAAAGCGTCTGTGAACTACGTGGGCAATACTACCATGATTGTAGGCATTCGAGTGGAATCGCTAAATCCGAAAACCAGCGTTGTTAAGCACACCAATTCGTGCTATTTCACCATGGCCGCAAAAGATGAAAGCGGCGCTCTAATGCAAGTGCCAGAGCTTATTTTAGAAAGCGAAGATCAAATAAGAAGATTTTGTGAAGGAAGAGTTTTACGTGATTACTCGAAGAAAAAGCGCGATTTGTTGAAGTCAGATTTAAAAGGCTTATCGTTTGCGCAACTTTTAGAACAATGCGGTGAAGAGCGTTGTGTAGTAAACATAAAAGATTAATTCTAACGAATGCGATCGCTGCTCATTCTTTTATGTTTCGCGCTTTCGCTTCATTCGTTGGCCCAATCGAAAAAGTCGATTGCTATTCTTCCAAATGTAACTTGTCTTTCGCTCGATACTTCTATCGTTAAACCAAGTTCTATTCAAGTCATTCATAAAAATGAAATCTTAAAATCCGGATTTCGTTATACGGTTCATGCACAAATGTTATTGCGTGACACCCTTTTAAGCGATACGCTTTGGGTAAATTATGAAACACTTAACGTGCCTTACAACGCATTTTTGCAAACCTATGAACCGCAGTTTGGAAAAAGAGATGTCTTTCAATTCGGCAGTATACAAGCACCGCAGAGTGAACGCTCTTATGACGCCATTCAAAAAAGCGGCTCCATTACACGCGGAGTATCCTTGGGAAACCAACAAGATTTAGGTGTTCAATCTTCATTGAATCTTCAACTTACAGGGAAAATCGCAAATCGCTTTCAACTGCTCGCGTCCATTTCCGATAACAACATTCCCGTTTCTTCTTCAGGAAGCACACAGCAGTTTCAAGAGTTCGACCAAGTCTTTATTCAACTTACCGATAAACGAAATAAAATTATTGCCGGAGATTTTACCTTGCCCCTTCGAACACATTATTTTATGAAATACACGAAGCGTGGCTTGGGCTTATTCGTTCAAAATTCAACGGATATTAAATTAGATGGCGTTTTAAAGAGTGAGGCTTCCGTCTCAATTTCAAAAGGTAAATTCAATCGACAAAGTATTCAAGGAGTGGAAGGAAGTCAAGGGCCTTATCGTTTGCAAGGTTCGGAAGGTGAAACATACATCACGATTCTTGGAGGCACAGAGAATGTATACATCGACGGAAAGAAACTGGTCCGAGGGCAAGACCAAGATTACCTCATCGACTATAACTCGTCAGAAATTATTTTCACTCCTCGAAATCGAATCACAAAAGACAAGCGCATTGTGGTTGAATTTCAATACAGCGATCGTCAATATGCTCGACCACTTATCACTGCTGAATTAGAATACACTGCAAAGAGGGGAACTACTTACGTTCAGTTTTTTCAAGAACTCGACGCGAAGAATCAGCCATTGCTCCAAACGCTTACTGCAGAAGATCGCGTGACACTTATGCAAGCAGGCGATGCTTTTTCAGGGACAACCGTTAGCGGAATTGACAGCATTGGATTTCAGTCTGATCGTGTTATGTATGCGAAAATCGATACGTTGACTTATACCAACGTTTTAGTTTATTCAACCAATGAGGCCGTTGCTTTTTATGCTGCGAATTTTACATTTGTTGGAAATGGAAATGGCGATTACGTAGAAAACGGGTTTTCATCTTACGGAAAAGTATTCGAGTGGATAGCGCCTATAGACGGAATTAGACAAGGAAATTACGAACCCATTCAACGTTTAACAGCTCCAAGAAACCAGCGAATGTTGGTGGCAGGACACACAACGAATTGGGGTTCCGAGGCCAATGCTTGGTCTATGAATGTAGAGGGTGCTTTTTCCGATCTAGACGTCAATACGTTTTCAAGTTTAAACGATGGCAACAACCAGGGGTTCGCTGTTAAAGCGAATTTGAAGGAAAAGTTAGCTGGGAGAAAAGAAGGAAAGGCTTGGCTATGGGAGCTGAATACAGAGAATTTATCGTCTACCTTTTCACGTATTGAACGTTTTCGTGAAGTGGAATTTGAACGAAATTGGAATACACGCTCAATTTTGCGAAATGGCGAAAGTGAATGGATTTCAGAGGCGAAAGTTATTCGTGAGATAAATGAAGGAAAGCACATCACGGTGAGTGGAGCACATTATGAAATTGGAAAAATCTTTGAAGCAAATCGTGCAAAAGTTTTAGTAAATGCTAACGTGTTTCAACGCACAAAAATTCAAATCGACGCTTCTGCTTTAGAAACTACAGGAGCATTAGCTTCATCGTTTTTTCGTCAGAAGGCTCATCTATACAGGGAAGGAGAGCGTTTTACTTTTGGAGTTCGAGACGAACAAGAACAAAACACGTTTGCCGTTGCCCAACAGTCATACAAGTTTTTCGATGGTGAAGCCTATTTCCGTTCAACCGATACCACACATCGTGCGTTCAAAATTTTCGCAAGAAATAGAAAAGACTTAGCCTATATCGGAAGTGGTGTTTCTCCGATTTCAACAGCGAATAATTACGGTGTTGAATTTCGAAATACAACCTCGGGAGGAAGTTATTTCTCTGTAACAGCAAGCAATCGACAACTCATTGTGCTAAATAGTTTATCGTTAATTACACCCTTGAGCAGTTTGTTGGGAAGAGTTGAATTTAGAACTCCACAGAACAAATGGTTGCAAATGAATTTATTCTATGAAACGTCCAGTGGCTTGGAAGCAAAGCAAGCGTTTATTTATGCTGAAGTACCTGCGGGACAAGGAGTGTACGTCTGGAACGACTACAACGACAATGGAGTAAAAGAACTTTCAGAATTTGAAGTGGCAGCTTTTGCATACGAAGCAAATTATGTGCGCTTGCCTGTTCAAACAACCGAATATCAAAGTATTTATACGACATCATTTACTTCTTCGTTGAATGTGAATCCGCGTCAATTGAAGAACAAAAACACCCTTGTTTATAATCTCCTTAAATCGTGGAGCACTCAGTTAATGGCAAGAGCGGAACGCAAATCAACATTTGATGGATTGGAACATATTTCTCCGTTTTACGATAACGAGAATTATCTCGTTTCGGCAGGTAATGTATTGCGAGGAACATTATTTTACCGAAAGTCTGATCCGAATTTTAGTGCCGATTTTACTTCCCAACAGATACTGAACAAGTCATTTTTATTGTCGGGATTCGAAACGAGAATAGAGCAATCTCAAATAGCAAATTTCAGGAAGTCTATTGAATCGAGTACTCAGTTTTTAATGCAAATCACATCAGGAATGAAGGAGACGTCTTCGGATTTTTTAACAACGCGAAATTTCTCATCGACTTATATAACGGCAAGTCCCTCGTTTGCATTTCAGCCAACCAATAACAAGCGAATTTCTGTTTTAGGAGAATTTGCTGTTCGAAGAGGAAATGCAAGTGAAACTTTCTTCAACGCTCAAGGAATTTCAGTCGGTGCAGACGGACAGTTAGAAGCAAAGAATGGTCAGCTCTTCCGAAGTGAGGTGAAATATATACGCATTGAGTTTGAGGGTGATGCTACTGGCCCAGTGGTTTATGATGCCTTAGGTGGACTTCAAGCAGGAAACAACCTTACGCTTGCTTGCGCGTGGCGCAAAACAATCAATCAGAATTTACAACTTTCGTTGAATTACAATGGAAGAAAAAGCGACGGGCGAGAAATTGTTCACGCTGGAAATATGAGCGTGCGTTTGTTGTTTAACTAAACCACATCATAATTTCTTCCAACTGCGCAGCAGGCACATCGAGTTTATTCTTCTTGCGGTATTGATTCAAGTTTTGGTGCAATGCTGTTGGCTTGGTTTCTTTCAATTTATCTAATGAAAGGAATCCCATGCTTACAATAGCATCTATCCAATGCGCTTGAATGCCTTTTGCTTCGAAAGATGCTACATCTGGACCTTCTTGTTTTTTCTCCGGACGCATTTGCGGGAAGAATAACACCTCTTGAATGCTTTCGTTGTTGGTCATCATCATTACCAAACGATCAACACCGATACCCATTCCTGAAGTAGGCGGCATACCGTACTCCAACGAACGCAAGAAATCGTAGTCAATGAACATGGCTTCGTCGTCGCCGCGCTCCATCAAGCTTGCTTGCTCTTCGAAGCGTTCACGCTGATCAATAGGATCGTTCAATTCAGAGTAGGCGTTCGCCAATTCTTTTCCATTCACCATTAATTCGAAACGTTCTGTAAGTTCAGGATTTTCGCGGTGACGCTTACACAAAGGCGACATCTCAACAGGATAATCTGTGATGAATGTCGGTTGAATGTAATGCTTCTCGCACATCTCACCGAAGAGGGTATCGATAAGTTTTCCTTTTCCTAAATTTTCTCCAGCTTCTAAACCTAATTCCAAACACTTCGCGCGAAGCTCGTCTTCAGACTTTCCGGTAATATCGAACCCAGTATACTCCTTAATCGCATCGGTCATGGTAACGCGCGCGAATGGAGCTTTAAAGCTTAATGTTTTCTCTCCGAATTGAACTTCAGTTTTTCCAAGTGCTTCCACCGCAACATGCTCAAGCATTTGCTCGGTGAAGTTCATCATCCAGTTGTAGTCCTTGTAGGCCACATAAATTTCCATTACTGTAAATTCTGGATTGTGGGTACGATCCATTCCTTCGTTGCGGAAGTTTCTGCTAAATTCATACACACCATCGAATCCGCCAACAATCAAGCGCTTCAAATACAATTCATTCGCAATACGCAAGTACATGGGAATGTCGAGCGAATTGTGGTGAGTAATGAACGGACGAGCTGAAGCTCCTCCGGGAATTGCCTGAAGCACCGGCGTATCAACTTCTAAATATCCTTTGTCGTTGAAGAAATTGCGCATGGCGTTTACAATCTTGGTGCGCTTCACGAAAGTGTCTTTCACTTTCGGATTAACAACTAGATCTACGTAGCGCATGCGGTAGCGCAATTCAGGATCGGTGAACGCGTCGTGCACTTTTCCATCGGCATCGGTCTTCACCATTGGTAGTGGCTTCAACGATTTTGCAAGAACTTTTAATCCTGAAACATGTATTGAAATCTCACCCAATTTTGTAGTGAACAACGTTCCTTCAACACCAACGAAATCGCCATAGTGCAAGAGGTGACGAACAACATCTTGATAAAGCGATTTGTCTTCTCCTGGACACAATGCATCTTGATTGATGTACAATTGAATGCGCCCGGTTGAATCGAAAAGATCTGCGAATCCGGCCTTTCCTTGAATACGCTGATTCATCAGACGTCCGGCAACAATAACCTGTTTACCCTCTTCGTAGTTCGCCTTTATTTCTTCGGCGTTTGAAGTGGTAATAAATTCTTCAGCAGGAAAAGGCTCAATGCCTAGCGCTCGCAATTTTGCGAGTGCTTCTCTGCGTACAATTTCTTCAGGGGAAAGATTCAAATTCATGAACGCGAATTTAGCACAATTACGAACTCGCCCTTCGGTTCGTGTGTGCTGAAATGCGCTAAAAGTTCAACAAGTGTTCCGCGACGTGTTTCTTCGAATTTCTTAGATATTTCGCGCGAGATAGAGCATTGGCGGTCTTCCCCACAGAATTTTATTAACTGTTCGAGGCATTTCACAATGCGATGAGGCGACTCATATAGGACTGAAGTGAAGGGGTTTTCAGCTATGCGCTTGAGTTGTGTTTCTCTTCCTTTTTTTTGTGGAAGAAACCCTTCGAAAATAAATTTATCGGTTGGAAGTCCACTGTTCACGAGTGCCGGAACGAAAGCCGTTGGGCCTGGAAGACATTCAACTGGAATGTTGTTTTGAATGCAAGCACGAACCAACAAAAATCCAGGATCTGAAATCCCAGGAGTTCCTGCATCGCTAATAAGGGCTACCGATTGCGATTGTTGAATGCGCTCAATAATGTGATCGAGTTTTTGATGCTCGTTGTGTTGGTGGAAGGCCACCAGTTGTTTTGAAAATTCAAGATGATGCAACAACCGAACGCTCACTCGGGTGTCTTCACACAAAATGAAATCACACTCTTTTAACACGCGAATAGCACGCAGAGTAAGGTCTTCAAGGTTTCCAACAGGAGTGGGGACTACGAATAGCTTCATGCCATGTAGCGTCTGTTCACCAAGTCTGTGAAATCTTTCGCAGCCATTGATTCTGGATTCCAGCTGTATTTGTCTCGCAAGGTTTGAAGAATACGCATGGCTTCATCGCGATTTGTATTGTTCAATTTTTCCAATATGAGTTCATACTCTTGGTTATTTCCTTTGAATAAATCTTTGCAGAATTGGAAGCGTTGATTCAAGGAAATGTTCTTTTTCAAATCGCTAATGGCCGAACCCTCTAACTTCTTCGCAATACTTGCTTGCTGACTTGCATTTTCTTTGAA
>JBIKRF010000060.1:0-13923 GCA_044349305.1 Flavobacteriales bacterium | reverse complement strand
GAAGAACCTGCCATGAATAGTTTCGCTCAAGCGCTTGCTGGTAAGATTGCCGAGAACTGTTTTGAATATTTAGATGCACCTGTAAAAACGTATGGCAGCGCTCCTACTCCAGCAATTCCATTGAACAGCGATTTAGAAGCAGCCTTGCTTCCGAATGCTGAAAAAGTTAGCGCTGTGATTTCTGACATTTTAAATTATTAATGAATAGAATTGTTCTTTTGCTATTTGCTTTTGCTTGCCTTCACGGTCAAGCCCAGAAGGCATTTGAAGGAACGCTGTTCATTGAAGTGTTATCTGCCGACAGCAGTGAAATTCCGAAAATGAATTTCGAAGTTAAGTTAAAAGGAAGCATGGCTCGGATGAACATTCACTCGGCTAACATTGAAGACTATTCGCTAATTATCAATTACGAAACGGGCGAATCTGTTATGCTCAAGACGCACAACGGAGAAAAGATTGCGGTTCAAGGAATGAAAGTATTGGCTGAGCCTGGAACTTTCAGTTCAGAGAATAGTAAATTGAAAAAAGTGGCTGGTTATTTCTGTCGGAAGGGAAAAGTAACCACCAATGAAGGCAGCTCAATTGTCTACTATTCCACCGCCTTCAATAGCCCTGCTCAATTTTTCGGTGCATACTCGAATGTTCCTGGACTCATCTTGGAACTTCATTTATTGAAAGAAGGCAATGAACAAATTATTCGCACCAAGAAGCTGTCGAAAAGAAAAGTGAACGACGACGAATTCAATGTACCTGCAGACTATCGCTTAATGAGTGAATCGGAATACCAATTGATCCTTCCCCTCTTCCCCGAATTGTTGCAATAGAATTCATTATGTAGACTGAAATACTTCGTAAATTCACCAAATGAAAAAGCTTCTATTCTTATTTTGCTTGATCTCCTTGAATTTAGATGCATTCGCTCAACCCGAATCTTTTGAAGGCGTATTGATTTACGGTAGAAAATTTTATAACAGTTCGAAACGAATAGACTCCTACGACCCGAACATGCCACCCACCATGAGCTTCACGGTTAAGGGGAATTTAACTTTAACCGAAATTATCACAGAGAAAGATTTCATGGCTGCCATGAACTATTCAATTATCAAAGATTCGGAGAAGAAAGAAGCCACCATGTTGGCGCAAATCGCGAATCAGAAAATGGCTGTTAAATTCGACCCTTCTTCCTATTTCAACCTTTCGAAGCTATACAAAGTTGTATCTGCCAATGAAGCAAGAGTTCGAACCATTGCTGGTTTATCGTGCAGTCTTGGCTATGCGCTTATCGAATCAGAGTTTGGAACACAAGACACCATGCGTGTTTGGTACACCAATGCATACAACGCTATTCCTTATCAATTTGAAACTTCTCCAGGACCTGGGCTCATTGTTTCGATGCAACAAGACGACGTATCCTACTGGGAATTGAAAGAGATTCGAAAAGAAAGTGTAGACCCAATGCGCTTCTCAATTCCAAAAGAATATTTCCCAATGACGCAAAATGAACTTCAAGACTTCATTACGACATTGGATCAACTCGAGATTGAAGAAGAGGGAGATCCTATGGAAAAACGAGGTAATGAAATAAACCGCGAGCAAGAGGATTAACAATGGGTTGGTACAATAGAAAGTTCGCAGGAATATTTTCCGTTGAGAGACTGCTTTGGATTGTATTGTTGATTGCAGGTATTTTCTTGTTCTTTAGATACAAAACAGTTCCCTCGCTAGAACAAGATTCAATTGTCGTTACAGACAGTTTGGGTCAGCAGCATAAATTAGCAGAACTAACGAGCGGAGCTACGTTCGTACATTTCTACGCTTCGTGGTGCGGACCATGCTTGCGAGAACTTCCAGAAATAAAAGCATTTATGGAAACTCCTCTGGGAAGACAGATCAACTTTGTGTTTATCACAGAAGACAGAGAAGATCAAGTTAAAACATTTCACGAACGATACGGATTCAACATCTATCGCGTGAACAAACTTAAAGATGCCAATGTTTATTCCATACCTGTGACTTATTTACTGAATGAAAAACACGAGATTGTGAAAAGTGATTTAGGCAGCTGGGATTGGAACCAGGAAAAATTAAAAAATGAAATTTCAACATTAATCAAATAACAAGATGAGTAAAGTATCGATCACACTAGACAAAAAAACGATTGAATTAGAAATAAACCCAGATGGAGAAACCATTTTGAATGCGGCAATCGATGCCGGATTAGACGCACCATACTCATGTCAAGGAGGAGTTTGCACCACTTGCCAATGCAAAGTCCTTTCAGGAACTGCGCGTATGGATGCTAATCACGCACTAACACCAAAAGAAGTTGAACAAGGATATATTTTGGCATGCCAAGCTCATCCAACAAGTGATGAACTGACAATTACTTGGGATATTTAATCTCAAAATTGAATTCAACTGACAGTTGTCTCATCTTAGGAAAATCTAAGTTGTAATTTTGAACAGATGAAAAAGCACACCCAAACCATACTAGCAGTAATTCTGATGACTCTTGTTTCTTGCAAACATGAACCACCAATAGATGCAGACGGTACTTGGGCGGAAAATTGTGATCCCGACACGGTATATTTCGGCAACACCATTTTACCTATACTTGTTTCCAATTGTGGAATGTCGGGGTGTCACGACGAAGGCTCTCATGCGGAAGGTATAATCGTTACGGACTACTACTCTCTGATGAATTCGGACATTATTGATTTGGGTAATGCCAACAACAGCGAGATTATGGAGGTAATTACAGAAACAGATCCAGATAAAGTTATGCCTCCTCCACCAGGCAGCTCGCTTACTAGCGCTCAAATAGACGCTATCAGAACGTGGATTAACCAAGGCGCAAAATTCAATAATTGTGTGGGCTGCGACACCATCAATTATACTTTCAACGATTATATTTTACCAATTATTCAAACGAATTGCACCGGTTGTCACAGCGGTGGTTCTCCTAGTGCGAATCTTTCTATTACCAATTACAACGAAACGGTTGCAATTGCAAACAATGGAACTCTAATGCATTCGCTTAATGCAACAGGAGGATATACGATTATGCCCAAGAACACATCTGGACTTCAGAGCTGCAAGATTATTCAAATTCAAAAATGGATTAACGATGGTGCACTTAACAACTAAAATGAGCATGCTGCTCGTAATTATCACTATGCTTTTAACAAGCTGTTATTACGACAATGAAGAGTATTTGTATTCCGCCGCACCCTGTGACAACACATTCACATTCGCAAGTCGCATCGCACCCCTGGTCTCTCAGCAATGTGCAAGTAACGGATGTCATGCTAGCACAAGTCCAAGCGCAGGGCTATCATTAACAACTTATGATGAAATAAAGGCAATTGTTGACAATGGAAAATTAGCCAGTTCTTTAGACGGAAGCAACGGTTCTTCAATTATGCCTAAGGGAACAACTGGATTAAGCACATGCGACAAAACTGCTGTAAACGCTTGGATTACTGCAGGAGCTCCAAATAATTAAAGAATAAAAACATGAATAAGAAAGTAATCATTATTGTGCTTCTCTCCATTATTGCCATTGGCGGCGGAGTTGCCTATTACATGTGGAACAAGCCGAAGACAAATGCAGCAGATGTAAAACCGAACTACATCTTACCAGCTGACTCCCTTGGTGCTGCATTCGCTAAAAATGAAGATGCAGCGAATGCTAAATTCGTAAAGGACTCTGTAGCTCTTGAGATTCAGGGGATTGTTGACACCGTATTTGTTAATGAAGGAAATGAATCTGTCATTCAACTAATGACAACTACGCCCGATTACGCTGTTAAATGCTATTTCTTAGCAGGAGAAACTGTTAGCGCAAGCAAAGGTGAAAAGGTTGTTATTAAAGGATTCTGTACTGGGTATCTTATGATGGACGGAGTGCAAATGTCTAAATGCGCTTTGATAAAATAATTGGAACAATAAATGCAACGCAATAAAAAAAATCACATCATGAAAAAATTAATTCTAGCCACCGCATTAGTCGTGCTTAGCCTGGGGGCATCTGCACAACGCTACTTCTCTAAAACCGCACATATAAAATTCTTCTCTCACACCAGTGCCGAAGATATTAAAGCAGATAATTACAAATCTACAATAATCATTGATCAAGCTACTGGCGCAGTTCAAGTAGAAACATTAATTAAAAGTTTTGAATTTGAAAAAGCTCTAATGCAAGAGCATTTCAATGAAAATTATTTGGAAAGTGATAAATATCCAAAAGCAAATTTCAAAGGGAAGGGCGACTTTTCAAAAGTTAATTTTTCTGCAGATGGAAATTACTCAGTGAATGTAGCAGGACAAATGACCATGCACGGTGCAACGAAGGATGTCAGTGCCATTGCAACCATTAAAATTTCAGGTGGAAAGATTGACGGAAGCACCAAGTTCTATGTTAATCCGCGCGATTACAACGTTCAAATTCCTGATGTTGTGAAAGGTCAAATATCAGACAAAATCGAAGTAACCGTAAAGGCAACACTTCAACCCCTTAAATAATTTTTATGAATCTACGCATTATTTCAAAAGGGCTAATTTCATTAGCTCTTTTGCTTTTCGTTCAGACCATTGCTTTTGCGCAACCTTCTGATAGTACCCAAGTACCTTCAGGCGAAGACGACTTACTTTCATTACTCGGCGGTGAAGAAGAGCAAACGTATACTTCGGCTACTTTCAAGACCACTCGTATAATAAATATGCACAGCGTCGAGAATGCTGCAGCGGGCGTAATGGATTTTCGAATTTCACACCGCTTTGGTTTTATTAATACGGGTGCATACGAACTCTTCGGTTTAGACCAAGCGCTTATGCGCTTTGGTTTAGAATATGGTGTTACCGATAGACTTATGGTAGGTGCCGGAAGAAGTAACGTAAACAAAGCGTACGATTCATTTTTGAAATACAAAATCCTTAGACAAGGTTCAGGCAAAAGAAACATGCCTATTTCAATGTCGTATTTCGCGTCTGCGGTTTGTAACACCGTTCGTTGGGCAGATCCGAATAGAGACAATTATTTCTCTTCACGCATGCAATACACACATCAGTTGCTCATCGCAAGAAAATTCAATAACAATTTATCACTTCAATTAACTCCGACATTGGTGCATAAAAACTTAGTTCCAACACTTCAAGACAAAAATGACATTCTTGCTGTAGGATTTGGAGGTCGCTATAAGCTAACACAGCGATTCTCTGTTAATGGTGAGTATATCTACGTTTTACCTAATCAAATCACCGCGGAGTATTACAACTCACTTTCTTTGGGTGTTGATATTGAAACGGGAGGACACGTATTTCAGCTTCACTTAACCAATTCAACATCTATGTTGGAACCTGGCTTTATTACAGAGTCTGTTGGTCAGTGGAAAAATGGAGGAATACATTTCGGGTTCAATGTATCACGTGTATTCACTGTTAAAGACAAGCGAAAGAATCCGGAAGAATAAATTAGACGAGAGCCTTCGCTATTTCATCTTGAGTGACTGGCTTCACAAGAAAGGCCTTCATTAAAGTCTGTTCAGCTTCTTCGAGCGTTTTGTTATCTGAATTTCCTGAGATATAAATCGCTGGAATTTGTAATATTTCCTGAATGGTCTTCATGGCATGAATTCCATTTGAGCCATTTTCTAATCGAATGTCCATAACGACAACGTCTGGCTTCAACTCAAGCGCTAATTCCACAGCTTGAACCTCCTCTTCGGCTACACCGACTACTTCGTGCCCAGCCCGCTCAATGAACATCTGATGCACAAAGCGAATAAGTTGATCGTCGTCTACAAGAAGTATGCGCATTACTTTTTAAATTTAAGAAGGTACTTCAATCCGTCTTGCGACTTTATCTCCAACTCGCCCTTCAGTTGCGAAGCAAATGTACGCATGAGTTTGAAACCAAGTGATGCATTTTTTCCTTCCTCGAAATCAGCATTCAGTCCTGGACCGTTATCAGATATTTCCATTTCAACATTTCCTTCAACTTCTTCCAGTCGGATGCTAATTACGGGATTATCTACAAACGGAATTGCATATTTATACGAATTCGTAAGGATTTCATTGGCGAACAAACCGCAAGTAACTGCCTTACTTATTGGTAAATCAACTGCCTCTCCAATAAACTTAAGTTCAACAGTTTTATTCACTGCCAACAAATGCTGAAGATGCTCAGCCAAATTCTTTAAATAGGCAAAGAGTTCAATTGCTTCAAACGAATGCGACTTGTAGAGCATTTCATGAACCAAGGCCATGGCCTTTATTCGAGATTGCGACTCGCGATAGGCAAAGGCAATGTCAGCGTTCTTCTCTTGAATCGCTTGCAATTCCAAAAGTGAGTACACAACGGTAAGGTTGTTTTTAACACGGTGGTGAATTTCACCAAGCAAAGCTTCCTTTTCCAACAAAGATTTTTGCAACTGTTCTTGGGCTTCGATAACTGCCGTCACGTCCATGCCAAAACCCATCATGTACTTTATTTCATCTTGAACAATAATTGGCTTGAAACGCTTCAATGAGTATCGTGTTCTCCCTTCCGCATCAACAATCCTCTCTTCCATCTCAACCATTCTTCTTTCACGCATCGACTGCTCAAAGAACTCCTTTCGAACCTTCGCCATAGTATCGTCTGTCCCCTTAAACTCGCAATAATCGAAATCTGTGCGACCGATTAACCAATTGCGAACTTCTTTATTCTTAACAGCAAATTCATTGATCAGCATGTACCGCTGTTCCAAGTCGAATACAGCAATATCTACAGCGGCAGAGTTCAATACTACCTTATAAAAATCTGCAGAGAATTTCTCAAAAGGACGCTGCACATTTTTTAGTTGGAAGTAAATTACTTCACCCTTCATTTCCAATTGATTCAACGTGAATCTGCGAAACTCATATTCCAAAACAACACCTCTGTATGTAAACGATTTGGCACCTCCTTCCTGACCTTGAAAAACTTCCAAATCACTTAGTTTATCTGAAATCTGATTTAAGTCTAGACCTTGTTTTGAAAATCGAATGAGCGCATCACTTAATTGATGAATGGGATGTCCTGTTTGTTTTTGAAAAGAATAGACCACTTCACTATTCTCGTTAACAAAAATCCATTCGACGTCAGGTGCACATTTAACCAAGTCAAACTTCTCTTTTTTCTCATCGAAGCTCGAAGCCAATTCAATTCCAATTAAATCTGTTTCCTGGTCTCTTTTTAGAACGACCCAACGATGATCTTGTTCAACAATGAGACATCTGTCTTGGAACCACAAAACATCCTCGAATTGATTTTCGGCAGCTCTTTTAAACATATCAGACTCCTTCATTATCGCAGCAGCACGAGGACCACAGAGGTATTCAAGCTGCTCTGAATTCCAGATAAATTGATTTGATTTTAAAAACTGCATACAACTCAAAGATAGGGTCTCTTGAATACAAAAAAAGCACCCTAAGGTGCTTTTAATGCTTAATATCATCTTTTAAACTATGCGTTTACACCGCACAAGTGCATGATGTAATAAAACAGGGCACCTAAACCGGCTGAAATTGGAATGGTTATAATCCAAGCCACTAAAAGCTTCCCTGTAACTCCCCATTTAACTGCAGAGATACGTTTGGTAATTCCAACCCCAATGATTGAACCAGTGATCGTATGTGTTGTAGAAACAGGAATACCCTTAACCACTTCACCACCCATTTTCCAAGGGAACTTCAAGCCTTCTGTGAAGAACAAAGTAATCGCACCAGCTGTCTCTGCAGCCACACCTTCGAATGGAGTTACCTTGGTTATTTTATTACCCATTGTCTTCACAATCTTCCATCCACCACTCATTGTACCAAGAGCAATTGCTGCGTAACACGCCAAAGGAACCCAATTCGGCATTTCCTTCAATGAAGTAATTTCTCCGCCTGCAATTAAAGCTACGGTAATGATACCCATAACCTTCTGGGCATCATTTCCGCCATGACCAATTGAGAATGCAGCAGATGAAAACAACTGCAATTTTTTAAACCACTTATTCGCTCTAGAATTATTCATCGAGCTCATGAACAAGGTGAATATTCCAATTACAACGACAATGAATCCCAAAAGTATCCACTTAAAGTTGGCTCCATGGAATATCACCTTCAACCAATACGCCTCGAAATTATTTTTCAAATTGGAAGTGTCGAAGCGCAATTTCGAATCGGCACCTATGCGTTCAACCTTTACTATCTTAAATTCAGTAGAATAAGCATATCTGTTTTCTGAATCCTTGGTTATAATATCTGATGCAACCACCTCATAGCTATTAACCCCTTGTTTTTTCAAATCCTTAAGCACTTCAACATTCTTGTTATTTGCATAGAGTACAGACCCCAGTGAATCTAATCGAACAATATAATCTTGATTTGAAGCTATATCAAGACCTAAAGAATCCTTAGCCGGCTCAACAAAAACAATGGCTTTATCGCATTCATTCTTTAGTGAGAATGCTTTTTTCAATTCACTTGAAGAAATCGGAGCGTCTGTTTTAACAACCAAGGCCAGACCACTGCGCAAATCCTTCTTGAACGATTTGTCAAACGATTTTTTAATAGCCTTAGTCAAATCCTTATTTTCATCAGACGTATTTACATCTTTCAAATAATCTGTTCGGATTTCATAAAGTTTACCACTGGCATCTTCGTTTCCGGCTGAATCTTTAGCAACTTTTACGAGGCTAGGAAATTCTTTCATTTTATCCTCAGATTTGAAGACAAGCATTTCCTTCAACTTATCTTTTTCTACTTTTTCGCTTAGCGAAACGACGTAACTACTACCCCCATTGAAATCTTTTTTGAATTCTAAGACATTAAATACGGCGTAGGAAACACCGAAGATTATGGTCAAAGAAACTAACTTCATCCAAATTCCTTTTCTGAACGAATTCAAGAACCAGATAGAAATGAGGTAAGACATTATCATACCTGCTATTGGCGCAACAACAATGAAAATAGCCGTTGCCCAAATAATTCCCGAGCTAATCGCCTTCCAACCAAATGCTGCTAAGAATGCTCCGGCAAATCCGCCAATTAAGGTGTGTGAGGATGAAGATGGTATCCCATACCACCAAGTGATTAAGTTCCATGCAACTGCCGACATTAATCCCGCAAGAATCATAGACAGCGGATGCATACATTCAACTATGAACTCTTTGTGAACTGACTTTGCAATTGTAGTTGCAACGCTGTGATCCTTAAAAATAAAGAATGCCACAAAATTGAAAAAGGCTGCCCAAACAACCGCTTGAAATGGGGTCAATACTTTGGTTGAAACAACCGTAGCAATTGAGTTTGCCGCATCGTGAAATCCGTTGATAAAATCAAAAATCAATGCCAACGCAATGACCGCAATGAGTAAGAATGAATAATCCATTCTAGTTTAGATTAAGAGTTTTTAACTAAGATTGATTCTAAGACATTTGCAACGTCTTCACACTTGTCAGTAGCTGTTTCCAAACTGCTTAAAACCTCTTTGGTCTTAATCAACTCCAATGGATCTACTGCTTCTGCAAATAAACGAGCAATAGCCTCATCGAACAAGTCATCTGCGTGATTTTCTAAAGAATTAATTCTAACAATTGCTTCGCGCACACGTTGAACGTTCTTCATGCTCTTCATGTCCTTAATTGCTGCATCTATCTCAATTACTTGCTTCAATAAAACCTCACTCATCAACTCCATAGTTTTTGAGAATTGCTTTACATTATAAAGTTGAATGCGAGATGCGCAACCATTAATAAAATCTGCGATATCATCAATACTTGTCGTTAATGCGTGAATATCCTCTCTATCGAACGGAGTGATAAAGTTATCTGATAATTCCATGAAGATTTGATGGGTAATCTCATCTCCTTTATGTTCAAAATCGCGAATTTGGCGAATACACCCTGCAATTTGCTCTTGATCTGTAAGTTGAAACATTTGATGAAACACTTTCGCTTGCTCAACTAGGTTCGTTGTGTCTTCGGCAAACAAATCAAAGAACATCGAGTTCTTCGGAACCATAAAAGAAAATAGTTTTGAGATTTTCATAGTTTGTGATTTTACGTTGCAAACTAAGCCTTCTTATGTTATGTGAATGTTAAGGAGAGATTGTTTTTCCGCAGTCAATTTCTCAAAACAACCAAATTCAGTTAACTTTTTCTTAACATATTGGTAATTCTGACGTAGCACTGCCCCTTGACTCGCTTAATAGTTTTGCCATCGTTAATTATTTGTTAAGACACTGTTACAGCCAAAACCAGAAAACATGAAAAAGCAGCTTTTTAGCCTATTACTTACCCTTATTTCAATCAGCGTGCTCGCTCAAAACGAGAAGCCTAAAGAAGAAAAAAAATGGTTCGAGACCATTTCTGTGCGCGGTTATGCGCAAATGAGATATAACGGCTTACTAGTAACAAACCCAGACCTAGGATGCGAGCAATGCGATAAAAGTTGGGGCGGAGACAATGGTTTCTTTATGCGTCGAATGCGCGTTATTCTCTACGGTCAAATAAGCCCAAGAGCATATGTATATATTCAACCCGATTTCGCAAGTTCGGCTTCATCTACAGGACTTAATTTTGGTCAACTCCGCGACGCATATTTCGATCTAGGCTTAGATAAAGAGAATGAATTTCGCTTGCGCGTTGGACAAAGTAAGGTGCCATACGGTTTTGAAAACATGCAATCGAGTCAGAACAGACTTCCACTAGATCGTAACGACGCATTAAACAGCGCGGTTAGTAACGAGCGTGATTTAGGTGTGTTTTTCTATTGGGCTCCTGCAGCTAAAAGAAAATTATTCTCATCACTTGTGAAAGACGGACTTAAAGGATCAGGCGATTATGGTGTATTTGGATTGGGAATTTACAACGGGCAAACTGCGAACAGACCAGAGGCAAACGAAAACAGGCATGCTGTAGCAAGATTAAGTTATCCGTTTGAATTTAAAAATCAAGTTGTTGAACTTGGAATTCAAGGTTACAGAGGACTTTATACTTTTTCATCTTCTCAATTAAGCAGCGGAGTAAAAATAAATGACGATAAAACATATGCCGACGATCGGGTTGCTGCATCTTTAATTGTGTACCCAAAACCTTTCGGTATTCAAGCTGAATACAATATCGGACGCGGCCCTGAATTTGACAACGCTACGGACTCAATCTCTACCCAAAATCTGAAGGGAGGATATGCTACAGTGTCTTACAAATTGGACTATAAAAACCAAACGCTTATCCCATTTGTTCGCTATCAAAAATATGATGGAGGAAAAAAACATGAACTTGATGCAAGAAGCTACAATGTTGAGGAAAAAGAGTTCGGAATAGAATGGCAACCTTCTAAATCATTCGAATTAGTTGTGATGTACACCATGTCTGAAAGAAGATATGAAGACTATGCCAAACAAGACAATATTCAAAAAGGAAATCTTTTGCGAATACAAGCGCAAATAAACTTTTAACAAAACGGGCTTCGGCCCGTTTTTACTTTTACCCAATAAATTTCTCAGCCACAAGCTCAATTGCTCGTTGATTTGGATGGCAACGATCCGATTCAAAATAGGCATCGTTTCGAAGAATATCTGAAACAAACTCGTATGAAGGGAAATAGATTGAACCAGTCATTTCACAAAGCTCATGAGCCAATTCAATACATCTCGCTTTGCTCCTTGCATTTTCAACCACACCCATTCGCCAATGCTTAACTGGAGAAACCGTCAAGACTATTTTCAAATCCGGATTGAATTGTTGCAAAAGATCAATGGTTTCTTTTCCAACATGAATCATATCATTCAATGAAATCAATTCCTGTTTGAATTTCTGTTGAGACAATCGCTGACAATTCCCCACCAAGCCAAATTCCTCGTGAATCCATGCGTGAGCGGTTCCCAGAGTAATTACTAACGCATCGGCCGATTTCAACGCTTCATGAAGAACATTCAATTTGTGTTGAATCAATTCCTTCAACTCTTCCTTTGAATGAATTCGAAGAGCCTTACCACCGCCCAATGACTTCCAGATTTCTTCATGAAAAACAAGTTGCATATCATCTTCGGCAATATGATTTGCACAAGCATATTTCAACCAATTAAAAATGGGTGTTGGATGAAATAAAGTACCGAAAAGATTTGATGTTACTTGAAAATCTTTCTGCTCCAAAAATGGCTTCAGGTTATCGGAAAAACAAGAACCCATTAACACAATGTTCTTTCCTTCAGGAAGCTTCCAATCTTTGAAAATTTCTAGCATTGCGCAAGAAATTCAATTTGCTCAATTGAAGATTCGCCACATTTAAAATGTCCGAGCGGACAAGCCTTCTTGCCATGCAAACCGCAGGGGCGACAAGCCATTTCTTCACTTGATTCAACAATGCGCGAACGCTCGGAAAGCGGACCAAATCCAAATTCCGGAATCGTAGAACAAAAGAAAGCAGTCGTAGGCGCATTCATTGCCGAAGCGAAATGCATGGGAGCGCTATCATTAACAAAATTCATTGCGGCATCGCGCATGAGCGCGGCCGATTCTAAAAAACTTAGCTTGCCACAGAGATTTGTTGCACTCAAATTATCAACTCCACTCACCTCTTCGCACAAATTAAAATCTGATTTCGCACCCAATAAAAAAACATGATGCTTCTTAGACAACTCTTTTACAAGTTGAATGAAATTCGCCTTCGGCCATTGCTTGGTGAACCAAACCGATGAAGGTGCAACGCATACAAATGATTTACTCTTGTATTCAGCCACATTCTCAAAATCACGAACCGAAGGAAACAATCTAGGAGGAAAATCGCCCGGGACAAATTCGCGAATTAATTCCAAATTTCGAAGAACCTCGTGCATTCCGTTGTTCACCTCATGCTTGAACTTCGAAGTGAAACAAAAAGAAAATGGATTTTCTTGAAATCCAATCTTCGTATTCGCTCCGCTTCTGAAAGTAAGAAATCCGCTTGACGCAAAACGCTGCAAATTCACCACACAATCGAACTTTTCTTTTCGAATTTCAGCGCTCAACTTGAATAGGTTGCTGAGTTTGTTTTGCGTTTTGTTCCAAGTCCAAACGCGATGAATAAACGGATTATTCTCAAGTAGAGACTCGTTTCCCTTCCGAACTAAAAAATGAATTTCTGCATGATCCAATTGCGCAAGCGCTTCAGCCATTGGCGTCGCCAAGACCACATCGCCAATGAACGCTGTTTGGATGATGAGAAACTTCATATTTATTCGTTGTTCAATAAACTCACTAAAACCTTTACGGGTATGTATGTTCTTGATATCCCATCGAACATCTCAAAAGTTATATATTCTACATACACCTCGTGATTCAAATAGAATGAAGGATCTACGAGAAGATCATCTGCTCCGTCAAAGAAATACAACCATAGAAATTTCTCTTCAACTCCGTCAACATTAACTACAATGTAGCGTTGTGCTCCACCTTCTTCTCGAACATACCTTCCTATAGCAACCGCTAGTTCAGCTTCTTCCTCTGTATATTCACCCTCCACTTCTAAATCAGTCCCAGATTCATCATACTCTTCGTCAGCTGAATTCGCATTTCGCGACATTATTACGGATAGCTCTATAAATTTCGGGCACATAGCACCCAATTTTTTTCCAACCTCAATTCCAATTTTATAACCAGACTCCTGGTTAAATTCTTTCAACTTCAACTCTTTCATTAAAGCATCCATGTTCTCCATAATCGAAGGAGACATGCATTGCCCTAAAAATATTTCAGCGTCTTGTTGAGACATATTCTGATCAAGTTCTGAATTGTTTATGCAGTCGCAAGCTGCATCTGCAACCTTGTCAATTGCGGTTTTCTGAGCGTTCATTGCAACGGCCTGCGCTGCAAGAAATAAAAACAGGATTATTCTTTTCATGTGACGTTGAAATTAAACAGCTACGTTGTA
>JBIKRF010000059.1:0-13954 GCA_044349305.1 Flavobacteriales bacterium | reverse complement strand
AATTCGGTTGTTAAAGGCTCCATGGCGAACTCTGCACGATCGTATACATTTCTGTACAACGCCTGAACCAAGGTTGCATTCGCTTCCAAGTCTTCGGCGCTCCAGATGCGGGTTTCAACGCCCTCGCATTTTTTCAATGCGGCTTTCGCCTTTGTTCTGAACTTCGTGTTTAACGCGTTCAAGTAATCGTCGAACGTCTTCCAACTTTTATCGAAAGGCATCTTCAACAAATGATCCACCGCGAACGTATGAAATCCGCATTCCTTCAACTCATTCAACGCATCGTAATCTTTCGGATAGAAGTCTTTCACCACAACCGCTTGTGTATCTCTGTTGCTCTTCCGTAAAAAATGAATCACATCGGTGAGGGCATAGCACAAAGCCGTTGTGGCTTCTTCCACCTGAATTTCCTTTTGAAAAATATATCCGTGCGGACCGGTGCAGAAAGGACTTCCACACACCACTAACGGATATTGACGCGACTGTCTTCCGAAGACGCGCGCAACAAATCCTGCTCCGCCTTCCACATCTACGTGCGATTTCAATTCTCCTGAAACGAAATAGGTGTATTGCAAAACCGCAATGCCTATGGGCATTTCATTCTTGAAAAACAAAATGTAAAACAGGTTTCCTTCCCAACATTTCGAAAGAGCCGATAAATAGTTTGAAGAGAGAAAAACGTTCTGTTCGTGATTCAAGGAATCCCATGTTTCTGTTGGGACATCGGCAAACTTATCGGTCACGGTATAACTAAGCTCCGAAGAGCCCAGTGACCATCGCACCTTCTTTCGTTCACCAAACACACAACAGTTTACCATAATTCGCTAGAGATTTGCAAAGGTAAAGACACTTCAAGGTTAACTTTGTTTAATTCCTCACGAATGTTAAGCCCAAAAAAGATACTTTTTTTCGACAGCGATTGCCTCTTCTGCAACCGTTGGGTGCAACGCATTCACAGCCATGCGCTTCACTCCGACTTGTATTTTTCTGGGTTGAAGGGAAAAGAAGCTGAGCACCATCTTTCTGATGAAGAACGTGCTTCACTTTCCGGAATTATTTTGGTTGTAAATGGAAAGAAATACCACAAAGGACTTGCGCTTCGTTGCTTGTTTCACGAAGTGAAGGCACCCCTCTCGCTTTTGTTAATGCTGACTTTCGTTTGTCCGCTTTTTTTATTGAATGCGATTTATAATTTTATTGCGCGAAACAGACATCGCATAAACGGAAAATCCGCTTGTGAATTTGACCCTACCTTGCAATCGAAAATACTTCCATAACCATGATTGAAAACCTTCCCTTTTCGCTAATTCTAGTGACTTGCATTATCACAGTGCTTGCGGGCATGATGATGACTTACGCCTTTGTTCGTGGACATCACCGTGCGCAGCAGCGCGCTCACCTCTTCGCACTTGCGCTTTTGGGATGGTCGATCTTTCAGGCGACTTTGGCGTTGAACCGTTGGTTTATGGACAAGAAAACAGGAACGGGACATTTGTTATTTCCAATCGTTTTTTCTTCTGTGCTTATTTTGTTGTTGGCCTTCACGCCGCGTGGAGCAAGGTTTCTAAGAGCACTTCGTCCTTCTTGGTTGTATAGTCTTCAATACTTGCGAATTCCAATCGCTTCTATGTTTTACATTTTAGCAACGTGGAAACAAACGCCGTGGGAGATGACTTTTTACGGAATGAATTTCGACATTGCCTTCGGTGTTCTCGCATTGATTTCCATGCCTATTTTCCCAAAGAAAAAAAGCAAGTATAAACTTGCTTTTTCAATCTTCAATGTTGTTGGAATTGCCTCAATTGTTTGGCAGTATATTTTGGTGTTAGGAAGCGTACCGAGCGACTCACAGTGGCTTGGACTAACTCAGCCGAACTATGCAGCGACTCACTTTCCTTACGGATGGTTTGTCACAGTAATCTTCCCGCTCATTCTGGCTTCCAATGTTGCGCTGTTGGTTCAGAACCTTACGCATCACGAGAAACCCATTTTGTAATTACGCCTTCTTCTCTTCGCGGTAAACCATAAATCCTGCGAATGCGAGCAGTGCGAAAAGCAATGCCGATCCTGCGTAAGAGATAGTTGTTCCTTTCTCCCAAACCTTTGGTTCGAATGACCATTCAACAGTGTGTGTTCCTGCTGGAACCATTACTCCACGAAGAAAGTAGTTCACACGTGCAGCGTCCACCTCATTGCCATCGATTCTGCAAATCCATCCTTGTGGATAATAGATTTCACTGAACACTACAGGCTGTGCTTCTGCTGAAGTATTGTTCACTTCGTAACGCAACACTTTGGTTTCGTACGCCAACATGCGAACAGAAGCGGTGCTATCCACTGCTGTTTGTGGTGCATGGAATTGTGTCGCGAAAGCAGCTTGCGTTGTGGCCTCAACCGTAGGATCTATAGCACCCAACGCAACCATCTCTTCATCGCTGTTGTTGGTTGTTTTCACTTGAGAAACGAACCAAGCATTGCCCATTGCGAATTTGTTTGGAATTGCAGGTTGCTCTGGATTGCCAATGTAATACTTGGTGTTTAGCATGTTCAACACAGAAAGACTTCCTCCCAAAGAATCGTATGTGCCCGCTTGCAAATAAGCAAGCGCGCTATCTAACTCTTCAGCCAAATGGAAATCGATAACTTCTTGAATGCGCTTCAACTTCGCGCCGTGATAACCACCAATGCTCTTGTGGAAGAATGAAGTCTCAGCATCATTAAACGGATTGCCCAAACGTGCTACGCGGAAATCGGAGTTCAATTGAAGGGCACCGAAGTTGGCAACTTCCTTCAAAGCACCTTTTGTCTTCACGTGATCGTAAATACCTGAGTTCGTTAATGCCTGTTCCAAAGCATTCGACTTGTTGTCGAAATCTGCAACTGCAGGTTTTTCCAAATCGAGAATCGAAAAATCCGCAGCGCTAGGCTTCACAGGAATCTCTTTTTCTTCAAGCGTTACAAATTTCTTATACGCACCTTTTTCCTTTTCTAAATTAAGATAACGTCTTGAAACGCTGAATCCATCGAACAAAACAATTACTCCTACAATCGGAAGAATAGCCATTTTCAAAGTCTTGTTGTTCACGTATACAAGCGCGAGCACTGCGCCAGAAACCAACAATACTAAGAACAACGAACGCTTCGCGTCGGCCTTGAAAATTTCAGCACGAACATCTTGCAATGCGCTGCTGTAATCGTCGATCATCGCTAGTTGTTCTTTCGGAGCGCTCTTCGCCATTTGGTCGAATTGCTCCTGTTCTTGTGGGCTAATCATAGTTCCAGTCGAACTTGGACTCACATACAAATACATAATTACAATTGCAAAAACGGCAACGGCTCCTGTAAGAATTTTCTTTCCGTTCTTACCCCAAGCAACTTCACCTTCCACCAATTTCTTCAAGAACTTCATACCCATAGCGGCAGCCATAACTTGAATAAGCACCAAGATCATTTTCGAATCGCGGAATTTGTTGTACATCGGAATTTTTTCAATGAACATCGAATTCAATCCAGTCATTTCCTTCAAACACAAACCGAGTGCAAGAAGGGTAATAACCAAGAATGGCCATTTGATTCCGTCTTTCAATCCAACAAATGCTAAGATGAACAACGTCATTATCGCAGCACCGAAATAGAAAGCACCACCGGTGAAGCGTTGTGCACCCCAGTAGCTGTTGGTTCCTTTTAAATCGTCTTTGAATTTGTTTACGTTTTTGTTTCCTTTCGCTGCGTTTGGAATAGCGTCTTTGTGTTTATCTCCAATTGCAGCGGACGCACCGCCCTTTGCATTCGGGATTAACAAAGACCATTGCTCTCCTGAAGCGAAGTTGTAGTCAAGAATGTAAGAACCACTCAGACCTTCTTGTTCAATGTTTGAACTTTCTTTCGGTTTAAGGGTAAGGTCTGAACTACCACGTGTGGTGTATTTGCTGTACTCGTAGGTAGTCATTAAGTTACTCGCACTTGGAAGTACAGCGACTACGCTAGCAACGGCCAACACGGCCAAAGACATACCTAGCGCTTTGAATTGTTTTGCTATCATTAAACGAATCGATTCTCCCACGGCAACAGCCACAAGCAAGAACGCCAAATAGTAAGTCATTTGCAGGTGATTCGCAGCAATGTTCAATCCCAAGAAAAGCATGAAGATGGCTCCACCTAAATAAGCCTTTCCTCTGAAAGCTAGAATGAATCCGCCGAGTGCCGGAGCCAAGAATGCAATTGAAGTTACCTTACCGGTGTGTCCGGCGCCGAGATACAAAATGTTAATGGTTGCAAATCCGAAGGCCACAGCACCAACGAGACTATACCAAGGACCTACGCGAAGGCACAAACCAAGAATGTAATAACCCAAGAAGCACAAGAACAAGGTTCCAATTGCGCCTGGCAAGCCTAGACGAAGGGTCAATAAAATTGGACGAAGTAAATTAGCGTTGTGTTCTGTCGAAACTTGGTATGCCGGCATTCCACCGAACATCGAGTTCGACCATAGCGCTTCTTCGTTGTGCAATTCACGGTAGTTCGAAAGCTCTTGCGACATTCCTCTCCATTGCACAATATCGGGTTGATTCAAATCGTACCCTTGCCAAAGCGGTGAAAAATAAACACTCGCTAAAATCACGAGTGAAAGAATTGCCACTGCGTGTGGCCAAGACAATTTCAAAAACTTATTCATGTTATTCTTGATCTTTTATTTCTACAAAATCTACGTATTCGCTATCCGGCGTTTTATTCCCGGCAGGCTGTTTTTTTCCAAATTGAGTTTCGCTCTCTCTTCTTTTATTCTTGTTCACCTCTTCATTCACTTTATTCACGGCATAATTCGCGGTTAATCGAACCACAAATCGAATTATGCCGGAAATAATAAAAATCCAGAGAATGGTTTTTAAAACTCCACCTAAACTCGCAACCATCATTTCGTTGTCAACTCTTTAAATACTTGTTCTAATTTCTGATCCGAAGCCGTTAGTTCATTAACAGGCGCATTCGCAACCACATTTCCTTTGCTAATAATCACCACGCGCGAACACATGGCTTCTACTTCTTGCATAATGTGTGTGGAAAGCAACACGGTCTTTTCCTTTCCCATTTGAATAATAATCTCACGAATGTCCGCTATTTGATTCGGGTCTAATCCGCTCGTTGGCTCATCGAGAATCAACACTTCCGGATCGTGAATAATGGCTTGAGCCAATCCCACACGCTGACGGTATCCTTTCGATAATTGTTGAATAGGTTTGTGCGCTTCAGGTGTTAAACCAACCAATGCAATGACCTCTTCCACTCTACTCTTCAAATTCTTCACTCCATGAAGACTTCCTGCAAAAGTCAAATACTCGCGAACATACATGTCTGTGCACAACGGATTGTGCTCGGGCAAATAACCCACGCGTCTTTTCACTTCCAACGGCTTCTCATTCACATCGAATCCGCACACAGAAACCTTTCCCGACATAGACGGAATATAGCCTGTAATAATCTTCATCATTGTACTCTTCCCCGCACCGTTCGGCCCCAAGAAGCCAATGACCTCTCCTTTTTTCGCTTCGAAGGAAACACCATTCAAAGCGGTTTGTGTGCCGAACATTTTGACTACCTGACTTACTGAAATTGACATAAAGGTCGTGTCTGTTGTTTACTAAAATTCGAGTGTAAAGATAGCAGAAATCACTTGTCAGTTCGGCCTCTGACCTATGTCAATTCTGCCTCTGCCCATTAATTCGTATATTCGAACACCTTTTAGGCGAAGAACTATGAAAACAGAGCAATTACAATGGACAGTCACTCAGGACTGGGACACAAGCAACACTCAATTAAATGAAGCCCAATTGGTACTTGTGTTTGCAGGAATTGACATCATTGAAAACTGCAACCATTACGAAAGACTTCATGCCGCTTATCCGAAAGCAGATATTGTTTTAACGAGTACTTCAGGCGAGATTCAAGGAAATGAGATGTTTGAAAATTCGGCATCTGCAACGGCCATATTCTTCGATAAAACACCAATAAAAATTTCAACGCGAGAAAATATCGCAGGACAAGATGCGCAACAAATAGGAGAGCAAATTACAAGCGACTTGCTTGCCGATGACCTGAAGCACATTCTTGTTTTTTCAGAAGGTGGCCACATGAACGGCGACCATTTGACATCAGGGATTTCTAAAAATTTACCTAAGCACATTGCTGTAACAGGCGGATTGGCTGGAGATTCAGCGCGATTCGCAAAAACGAAAGTTGGATTTAACGACACCATTTCAGAGAACATGGTTGTAGCTATTGGTTTCTATGGCGATTCAATTGATGTTGGATATGGTTCAAACGACGGATGGGACTTATTTGGTCCTTTGCGACTTGTAACAAAATCGGAAGAGAATGTTCTTTTTGACTTAGACGACACCAATGCCTTAGAGTTGTATAAAAAATATTTGGGAGACCGAGCAAATGAATTGCCCGGTGCAGCTTTACTCTTTCCTATTTGTATTTTGAAACCTGACGGAACAAAACTCGTAAGAACCATTCTTTCCATTAACGAAGAAAATCAGACCATGGTTTTTGCAGGAAATGTTCCTGTTGGTTCGAAAGTTCAATTCATGATGGCCAACTTCGACCGGGTTATTGACAGCGCAAGCAATGCCGCCACGAAAAGTCAAATCAGTGAAAATGAATATCCAGATCTAACGCTTATGGTATCATGCGTTGGAAGAAAACTTGTAATGCAAAATAGAACAGAAGAAGAAATTGAAGCGGTGGCAGACACCTACAACGACGAATCTACTTTCTGTGGTTTTTATAGCAACGGCGAAATATGCCCAACAACCGACGGTGTGAATTCACTTCACAACCAAACCATGACTATAACTACGTTTAAAGAGAGAATATGACGTTTGACTCATTGCATCCTCTTTTAAAACGGCAAGTAAAAAAATACTTGGGGTTACAAGAGGAAATCCCAGAGCATCTTTTCAACTTTCTGAAAAGTATTAATCAAAGCTACTTGCTATACGATAGCAATCGTGAGTTGGTTGATCGTGCAATGAAACTTAGCGGAGAAGAACTTTTCGAAAAGAACGCACTCCTTTTCGAAGAGGCCGCGCGTCAACGAATTCTAATCAACAACATTAAAGACGCCATTCAGACGATTAGTCCTGAACAAGAAATTAAAGATGATGACATCCTTCGCATTGGAGAAGTATTAACCAATACAGTTAAAGAGCGAAAGGAATTTGAGAAGCAGTTGGAAGAGGCAAGAGAAAATGCAGAACAATCGCTTGAAACGCGAAAACTCTTTTTAGCGAATATCTCTCACGAGATTCGCACTCCAATAAACGCTATTTCAGGAATGTCGGGTATTCTCGCAGATACTGATATTTCTGAAACGCAAAAGCAATATGTTAAGGCCATTCAATCTTCCTCTAAAAGTTTAATGGTCATTGTGAACGACATTTTAGACATGTCGAAATTGGAAAGTGGAAAGTTTTCTGCTGACTTCATTCCATTTGACATTCATTCCATCGTAGATCCTTTGTACACCAGCTACCTTTTGCGCACAGACGAAAAAGGAATTGCCTTTAGTATTGATTATCCGGAAGACATGCCCAAATGGGTTTTTGGAGACCCGACTCGTTTGGGACAAATTCTGAACAACCTCATTTCAAACGCAATTAAGTTCACCGATAAAGGAAAAGTTTCATTGAAAATCACCTCTGAAAAGAAAGGCAAACTCAATGAATTTTGTTTTAACGTTTCTGATACCGGAATAGGTATTGATCAAGAAAAACTCAAAACTATTTTTGAATTCTTCTCTCAAGAAGACAACACCATTACACGAAGGTTCGGCGGTACCGGACTTGGATTAGCCATTTCAAAATCTATTGCCGAATTGTTAGGCGGAGAAATAAAAGTGGAAAGCGAAAAGAATGTTGGCTCAACATTCAAATTTTGTCTTTCAATGCCAGAAGCAGCAGAACAAGAAAAAAGTGTAACTGTAGCTCAGTCTAATTTAACCGGAAAGAATGTACTCATTGTAGAAGACAACGAATTAAATCGTTTTCTTGCCGTTACCATTTTGAAAAAATGGAACGCCAATATACACATTGCCGAAAATGGCGTAGAAGCTGTAAATGCTGTGCAAAAGAAGGAAATTGACATTGTCCTTATGGATATTCAAATGCCTATCATGGACGGTGTTGCTGCAGCCATTGCCATTCGAAACGAACTGAATTCCAATGTTCCAATAATCGCCTTAACAGCGAATGCGCTCGAGAGCGAAAAAGAAAAATGTTGGCAAGCTGGAATGAATGAATACATCACCAAGCCATACAACCCTCAATATTTACTCGAGAAAATAATATTTCTAATTGAGAATGCGTCTAGTGCTGAAGAACAAAATTCAGAACATATTTCGCTTGAAAACTTAAAAGAACTCATGAACGGTTCGAAGGAACAAATGATTCGCATGACTACCGTTTTCCTTGATCAAATTGAACGTCATTTCAACGAATTGAAATTCGCTTTGAATGAAAACGACCTCGATCAGATTTCCGCAATCACACACAAATTAAAATCCTCGTTTAAGCTATTCGGATTGAATAAAACCGGAGGTTTACTCGAGCGTATTGAACAAAAAGCAAAAGCACTTGAACGCAAAGAGATGCATGCAGAACTGCAAGTGATTCTAAGCATGCAACCCCGCTTAACCTTCTTAGTTCAAAAGGAATTGAACCAACTCATTGCATCGAATACAAATTCATGAACATTGCCATTTTAGCGTCTGGGGCTGGAAGCAACGCCGCGAACATCATTCAACATTTCGAAAACACGTCTGTTCAAATTTCGCTTGTTGCATGTAACAATGCGCAAGCAGGTGTTTTTCAAATTGCAAAAGACACCAACATCGATTCGATTCTGTTGACCAAAGAGAATTTCAAAACATCTGGCCAATTCGTTCAAGAACTTCAGCGTAGAAAAATTGATCTGGTTATTCTTGCTGGATTCTTATGGCTAGTTCCAGCAAACCTTGTTCAAGCTTTCAAAGATCGAATCATTAACATTCACCCTGCCCTTCTTCCCAAATTCGGAGGAAAAGGCATGTATGGGCATTTCGTGCATGAAGCCGTCTGCGAAGCAAAAGAAAAAGAAAGCGGTATAACCGTTCACTTGGTGAACGAAGAATTCGATAAAGGAGAAATTCTATTCCAAGCTGCATGCAATGTCGAAGATTGCTCTGCCGATGAAATAGAATCAAAAGTACGTGCGCTTGAAATAGCGCACTTTCCAAAAGCTATTGAAAACTTTATTTCGAAAATGTAATTTGTTACACGCTTATGCGGTGTAATTTCGCCCCATGAATTGGGTAGAAATTGGCTCTTGTTTTATGGTGTTGTTCGCTGTTATTGACATCGTCGGCAGCATTCCCATTATTCTCGACACGCAAAAGAAAACGGGTAAAATTCAGCCATTGCTTATTACGGTGGTTTCACTAGTTCTCATGCTCTTGTTCCTATTTGCTGGAGAATCTATCTTAAGCATTTTCGGGGTAGATGTATACTCGTTCGCAGTAGCCGGCGCGTTCATCTTGTTCTTCATTGCTATGGAAATGATTTTAGGGATTCAAATTTTCAAACAAAAAGAAGCGTCATCGAAAGTGGCTGCTGTTATGCCCCTCGCCTTTCCTACTATTGCCGGGGCCGGAACTATTTCTACTCTCATTGCGCTTCGTGCGGAATACCAGAGCATAAACATTGTGATTGCAATTCTTCTGAATATGCCAATCATATTTCTAGTTCTTAAATTAACCAATCGCATTGAACGGATTTTAGGCCCGAACGGACTGGCAATTCTAGAGAAAATGTTCGGCATTATTCTGTTAGCTATTGCACTAAAACTATTCAGTAAAAACATCGCATTTCTTTTTCCACATTAATATTTCAACATGAAAAAAATATACCACCTCGCCAACTGCGGCACTTGCCAGAATATCATTAACGAATTAAGTCCACTTCCAAAAGGAACCGAACTTCAAGACATCAAAACCGCTTCAATAACAGAAGAACAACTTACGGAAATGCACGCCCTAGCAGGTAGCTATGAAGCCCTATTCAGCCGTCGCGCATTGAAATACCGTGAATTGGGGTTGAATGAAAAAACACTTTCTGAAAAAGAGTACAAGAAATACATTTTGAAAGAATACACTTTCTTGAAGCGTCCCGTTTTGATCTTCAACGATCAAATCTTTATTGGTAACGCCCCGAAGGTCGTAGCCGCTGCGAAAGCTTTTCTTCAAAAGAAATAATTTTGCCACGTGGCAAATAACAAGAATGTTGGTGCTCATTTAGCCTTGCTCGCGGTTGCGCTCATTTATAGCGCGAACTACCTCGTTGCGAAATGGGTTATGCCCAATCCCATTGGACCCAATGCATTTATTGTTCTTCGGGTTGCGGGTGCTTTGGTGCTCTTCTTTTTGGTTTCATTCAAATTTTTGGAGATTCCTAAATTGCGAGACATTCCCCTTTTCCTCTTTTGCGGATTAACAGGTGTTGCGACCAACCAATTGTTTTTCTTCAATGGGCTTTCCCTCACTACGCCCGTGAATGCTTCCATTATCATGTGCACCAATCCCATTCTAGTGGCCATACTTTATTTTATTGGAAAAAGGAAATGGCCTTCGCTTATGACCGCATCTGGAATTCTTCTGGGCTCCATAGGTGCGTTGGGAATTATTCTTTTACGAGCGCCGTTTGAAGCGAGCGCGAACTACCTCAAGGGAGACCTATATATTTTGATCAACTCACTTTCATACGGATTGTATTTAACCACTGCGCCTAGGCTCATGAAAAAATACAAACCCATTACTGCAATTACTTGGGTGTTCGCTTGCGGTTTAATTTTCATCTTACCTATCGGCTATTCCGATGCCAGCTCGATCGCTTGGGAAACACTTACACCGCTTCATTGGATGAGTTTAACCTTTATCATTGTGGCAGTAACTTTCCTCACCTATTTGCTGAACATATATGCACTAAGCAAAGTATCTCCAACCGTTACAAGCGCCTACATTTACCTTCAACCCTTATTGGCCGGAGTATTTGCTTTTCTATTTGCTGGAATAGGAAATCAGGATCACACCGCGAGCATTACGGTAGAGAAAATTCTTTTCGCCTTGCTCATTTTTGCAGGCGTTTATTTAGTTGGAAAACGAAACGACTAGAACGTCATCTCTAGACCAATCGACGGAAGCATCGGAAGTTGGTTCACTCGTTTAGATGTTACGCGGTCAATGTAAAAGACATTCGCTCTGTTGTATGCATTGGTCAAACCAAAGTTCAACTCCATACTCGATTTCTCCCATTTGAACGTTTTACGAATATTCGCATCCAAACGATGGTACCACGGCAGTCTTCCTTCGTTCAAAGGAGCATATTGAATCGCCAAGGTACTTGAGTTCGTGTATATGTAATCCGTAGAGATTCCACCGCTTAATGTAGGAGGTTCGTATGCACCTTGCGTTTGAGTGAAAGGCAAACCACTACCTAAATTCCAACGCGCGCTCATCTCCCAAGTATCATTCTTTCCGAAAGCATGAGAGGCCACAACATTCACATTGTGTCTGCGATCGAACACAGGATCATACCAACGCAAACCATCCCAACGATCCACATTCATAATTGAATAAACGACATTCAAACTCGAGTGTTTGGTTGTGTATTTCAAGACAACGTCTACACCTTTTGCAAATCCGCTTTCAATAATAAAATCTTGACGCAACAACTCTGGTTTATCCTGATTGCTACCGTCATTCGGGAAGATTTTATTTCTGTTCGTGTTGGTCACTTGCTTGAAGTTGCGGAAATATCCTTCAACATTCAAATTCAATTCATCGGTTATATCAAACTCAAATCCTGCTACTGTATGCGCAGCTTTCTGAAGTGAATTGGCTACTTCTCGACTAGAACCGTCTGGTCGAGTTACTGTATTTTGAATTTCATCAGGACCGGCTAAAAATCCATAAAACAAGTTTACAATATCTCTGTCGCTGTTGGTTGCCATAAGGTTCTGAGAGTATAAGCCAGCAGCTGTTTTCAAACGCAAACGCTCGTTCATTTTATACTTGATACCAATACGCGGCTCTGGGGAAATAGCCGACAGCGAGCTGTAATACTGAACTCTGAAACCCGGTTCTATAATTAATCTCTTTCTGTTGTATTTATAAGAAATAAAACCATTCAATTCTGTAGTATTCAAGTCCAAGTCTATGGCCACTCCGAGCGGATTGAACGTGTTGTAATTGGTTGAAAAACCAACTACTTCTACACCATATTTAATCGCATCCTTACCAAGGCTGTAGTTGAAATCCAATCCGAAATTAAACGATGTAATTCCGCTGGTGCGGTCTGCAACAGACTCTTCTTGCAAAAGAATGTTGTATTTACTCCATGCGAAATTTCCGTTAATCAAGACGGGCGACGTTGAAGGAACAACCACAAAATTCCCACCCACTCCAACATTCTTCCAATTCAAATTGGATAAGGCCTGATACCTCGTAACATTGTCGTCAAATGAAAATCCGAATAAATTGAACTTGCTTCCATTCGAACCACCAAAAGATAATTTCCCGTACAAATCGGTATAGCTAAATGGCAATCCATTCCCATCGTTTACAAAAGGATAAACCTTCGGTGAGGACTTATCCAAGTAACTATTCTTTGCACTTATGATGTATGAAATACCACTACCATTCTTGGTGAGTTTTTTCAAAGGACCTTCCAATTGAACTTTTCCTCCAAAGGGGCTAAACCCAATCTTCCCATCGTGCCCCTTCTTATTTCCATCGCGTGTCGTAATATCTATCACCGAAGAGATTCTACCCCCAAACTGCGCACCGAAACCGCCTGTATAAACATCGGCATTTGAAATAATATCTGTATCGAATACAGAGAACAAACCAATACTGTGGAAAGGATTGTAAACTATCATTCCATCTAACACTACTTTGTTTTGCACCGGACTTCCGCCTCGCACAAACACTTGCCCCCCTTGGTCACCTGTTGATATGAAACCTGGAAGTGTCGTTAATACTTGAACAATATCAGTCTGTCCACCAAATGAAGGAACACGCTTGAAATCTTTCGGGCGCAATGTTTCAGAAGAAATATTTACGTTATTTATCTGTTCTGAACGCTGTTCGTTAATTTCCAAGACCCCCATTAGGTTTGAACCATTTTCGAGTAGGATGTTCGTCGAAACGAGCTGACCCTTTTTTACCGTTATGGTGTCTCTGTATTCACCGAAGTTAATAACCTTCACGAACAAGTAATAAGTGCCGGGTTGAAGCTTTGTTAAACTGAAGTAACCGTTCTCGTCGGTATTGGTTCCAACGGTGGTACCTTCCAAGGCAACCAAGGCCATTAGAATAGGCTCTCCCTTCTCTTTACTTTTCACAAACCCACGAATGGTGCAGTCTTGAGCTTGGGTGAAGAAGCCTACAAGCAAGGCCAATACAAAAAAGATATGTTTCAACTTCATGATTTTCAATTCGAATAGCCGCGAAGATAAGATAGTTCAACGCTTTATTTGACAAGGTTTATCCATAAATTTCATTCGCACAAACATTGAATTCAACACGGAATTTGGCTTGAATACATTCTGTTCTTACCTTAGGCATTGTATTTGGCTTTGTCCAAAAAATTACTACTATGAAAAAATTATTGTTATTCATCTTTTTAATTGGGTCACTGAAGAGCTTCGCTCAAACAGAATATCCCGATTTACTTGCTCTGTTCGTAGATGAGAAATTCGAAAAATGCCTATACAAAGCTGAAAAATACACGTTGAACGAAAAAACAAAAAAGGATGCGCTTCCGTATCTTTTCATGAGTCGTTGCTACTTCGAAATGTCGAAACGCGACGAGTTCAAAGATAAGTTTCCAACTGCCGGAAAAGACTGTTACAAATACGC
>JBIKRF010000147.1:0-3747 GCA_044349305.1 Flavobacteriales bacterium | reverse complement strand
CCAATTTGTTCAACTGTAAAGTGAGCGTCCAATCCGAAGGCTTGTAAACGAGTAAGCAAAGAATAATCTTCGTTTAGGTGTTCCCAACGTGTTTGAACAACTGCAATCTTTTCTCCGGCGTAGAAATAAGGAATCGTTTGACGCAAGAAGTCTTTTCTTGGAACGAAGTCAGCATCAAAAATTGCGGTAAACTCGCCTTTTGAAATATCTAAGCCATAAGCAAGAGCCCCAGCTTTGAATCCTTTACGATCAACTCTGCGAATGTGCTGAATGTCAATTCCAAGTTTTTGCTTTTCTTCAATCAGCTTAGCTGCTATTTCAACAGACTCATCATTCCCATCATCTAAAACCTGAATCTCTAATCTGTTTCTAGGATAGTCAAATTCGCATACAGCGTTAATCAATCGCTCAATAACATACATCTCGTTGAATACGGGAAGTTGCACTGTAACATAAGGCAAGTCTTCTTCAGCAATGACAGGCATTGGACGTTTGCGCTTGCTCTTTTTCACGAATTGAATGGCCAAATTCAATTGAACCAACGAATAGAAAAAGATGAATATTAAAAAGAAACCGTAAAGACAAATTGCGGTGAAGGCAAGTGTATTCAATGTATTGAGGGTTTAGTTAGACGGCGAAAATACGGCTAAAGCCACATTAGATAAAAACTTTTGTGAAGATCTTGAAACAATAAGGTGTTAATCAATCTCAAAATTCAATTGCATCGTTATCGATGCAGTCTTTCTTCTAGACGAAGTGTTGAAAGCTCCTCCCCAGGAATAATCTTCGTCGCTGTTCTGACCAACAATCTGAAAGATTCCCATTTCAGCGCTTTGGAGATTTCCTAAATCTCCTCCCGATGATTGCGCAATCTTTTCAGCACGTAAACGTGCATCGGAAGTAGCTTCAGAAACCATCTCAATTTTTAACTCGGCTAACTTTGTGTAATAGAACTCAGGACTTTCAGAGTAAAATTCTACACCAGAAGCAATAAGTTCGGTCACTTCACGAGAAATCTGTTCAACCTTTGAAACCTCAGACGATTCAATGGTTACCATTTGAGAAAGGCTGTATCCGGTTAAAACCGATCCAACGATATCACCATCAGAATTTCGAATATCATTAAAGTTCTTATCAATTTCCATAGCGGAAAAAACAATTTCATTTTCCTGAATTCCTTTTCCCATTAAATAAATCTTAATGGTATTCCGATCAGATTCAAGAGCTGCAGATGCAGCTGCTAGGTCGTTACTTGTTTTTGAAAATGACCCTCGCCAAACAATTAAGTCAGAGTCAAAATTTCGACTACCCATTCCTGTTACATGAATGACGTTGTCTTTTCCATTTCTATCACGGAATCCCTTCATGAATACATACGCAGATAGAATTACGCATACTCCAATGGCAAGAGAGGAGAATACACGAGCATTGAATATTGATTTCATCTTTCTAATGTAGACAAAAAAAAGAGGTGAAAATATTTTCACCTCTTAAATCTGTTTTATGAAACGAATCTTATTGACAGTTCAGTGGAAAATAGTATTGGTAGGGTGGAGGATTAGGCGTGTAGCCAGGCTTCACAATGTAAAACCCAATTTTGGTAATGGTAGAGCCATCAGGTATTGGTAGAAAATCCTCCGGGATAAATGTTTTTCTAAATTTACCTGGAGCAATTTCATTCATCTTTAATGCAGGTGTAGATCCTGCACTTGCTGCGGGTGCAACATCAAAAAATGTGAATGTCCCTGTGAAAGCACGGAGGAAAATGTAGCACTCGTCGGTTCCGAGGTTTTGCAAATTGACATCCGTTTCTTGTAAATTGTCGTAGGTAATACTTAAAAAATCATCTTGCTTAGCTGCTTCAGGAAAGAAGCAAATGCGATCTGCACACAAAGCAGGCACAACATCGACATGTAAATCCTCCGTCTTTGCTTCACCCACACCGTCTGAGTCATACGCATTGCCATTTTTCAATTTGGCTAGGCAGGAAATTCCGTTTTGAAACAATTGCAAAGGTGTACAAGAATAATAGGTAGTTGGAACCATTGTCATCTTGTATAATAAGCCGCTTACATGCGTCAATAGCATGCAGTTGTTAGAAGCGCCCCATTCTCCGTTTCCGCATAAGGGACCTGCTGGTTGCCAAGTCCACATGTATACAGAATCAACTTCTTCAGGGTGATTACCCAATATCGTTTTCAATCCACCAGTAGTTTGCGCAACGTCAATGTACAAATCCATTGTTGCGTTTGCATTGGTTGGAGAAGGAAAAACGAACGCTGCTTGTGAAAATCCAACAACCGAAATTGCGAGAGCAGCAAGTGTGAATAATATCTTTTTCATGATTAAATACGTTGGAAGTTAAACTTATAAATCACATTTTTGAATCCATCAGAACAAATTCTGTGATACTGCAATCCCATGTTATTACTTGTCGGAAGCACCATGTTTCCTAAATACAACTCAAGTGTATCATTTGAGTTCATAAGTGTAATTGAAGATGGTGCGAGGTTATCATCTAATGACCAAGTGCCACTTTCACCGAAGAAATTTTTCCCTTCAGTTATACTTACCGTGTAGGACTGAGTTGCCACATCTAAAGTAATACGCATGGGTTCAATACCAGGAACAAGATAGAATTCACTTAAATCACGCTCTTCCAAAACAGGATTGTTTGGGTCTTGTTGAATGAATGAAGTTAGTTCCCACGTACCACCCATTCCTTGTAATTTATCAGAAGACTCTCCTAATTCAGCAGTCGTTTCTGGCTTACATCCAGCGAACAATCCAGCAGTTAAGGCTATCATGAAAAATATTTTTATCGATTTCATATTTTATACTTTTTATTTATTCAATACGGGCGAAAAATTTTTCGCCCCTTTAGTTACACCCTCCTTCCGGATTTCCGACAAATAGGGCAGAGGTGAATTCACTATTTGGGAATTGGAGTGCCATGCCTGGACAGTTCCAAGGTGCATTGCGAACAGTAACGCTTTCTCCCTTTGCACCAATTCTTTTAAGCTGATCAATCCATTTTCCTTCACCCATGGTTTCGATACGGTATTCTCTGCGAGCAGCAGCGATAATTTCGGCAGCTGTTGATGTTGATGGCAAATCATTTAAACCTTCGCCAAAGGCACGATTACGAATAGCATTAATATCATTGATTGCAATATTTAAATCTCCGCCATTTTCCGCAATACACTCTGCGCGGATTAATCTTAACTCTGTTAGATAGATGATGGGAATATTGAAGAAAACTTTATTTTCAAATCTGCGGTTTTTATACTTTCCTCCGCTTGATTGCATCCAAGCCAAACGATCATCAGAACTATTCAAATTGGTAAATTGATACAATTCATTCGAGAACATCAAATTCGGAGGAAGTACTCCACCAGCATTGTAATTTCCTATAAAGTTATCGGTTCGCTGATCAACGTTGTTAGCACCTGGGTTCGAACTTACAATTCCAAAAATAGTTTCAGGGTTTACTGTTGGGTTGGTTGGGAAGCGATCTAATGTATCGCTCATATAAAGTGATCCGCTTGGCTGTCCAATAGCTTCTTCTATTTTCTCAAGAGCTTTGTTGTAATTGTTCATCTGAAAATAAACCATAGCCATGAGACCTGCTGCTGCTGGCTGTGAAGCATAATTCCCATTGGTCCCTGGAAGGTTATCTAAAGCATATTGCAGATCTTCCAAAATAAAGGCATAGGACTCAGCAACAGTGCTTCTTGGAATGGGTTC
>JBIKRF010000058.1:0-14079 GCA_044349305.1 Flavobacteriales bacterium | reverse complement strand
TCAGGAGCGGTGAGCGCAGTTATGATGCTCTACATGTTCATGTTCCCCACTTCGGAATTGTTATTTTTCTTCATTTTACCACTGCCAGGATGGGCGGCCATTATTCTATTTTTCGGATTGGAATATTACATGAATAAGAAGATGAATACTGCCATTGCGCATGATGCGCACTTAGCAGGAGCAGCCTTTGGTATTGCGTTTTTATTGGTGTGGAAGCCGCAAGAATTCCTCGATTTTTTTGTCGTTGTTTTCAATTCAATCGTTCATTAAGCCATGATACCTGGAGCAAATTTCAAAATGAAAAGCGGCATCAGTTGGTGGATCTTCGGACCGGTGTTGATTCTATTCATGATAACCGGATTTTTAAACGTTCGTGAATCGTTAATTATGCTGGCGCTGTATGTGCCGCTCACGGCTTTTATTCTTTCAATCATTTTCAACACACATTACACCATTACTTCAGACGGAAAACTGAAAGTGTTTTGTGGAATTTTCCCATTTCCCACTATCGACATTTCCGACATAACGAATTACAAATACACGAACAACCCTATTAGCTCACCAGCCGCGTCTTTGAAGCGTTTGGGGCTATATCATAATGGTCGGATTCTAGTGATTATTAGTCCAGAAAACAGAGACGTTTTTGTTGAAGTCTTGAAGCAGCACAATACTTCTTTGCAACAGAAATAATATTTGTTCGGAAATCCGTTCTACAAGGGTTATTTTTGTGCTATTGGAAAACCTTGAGGAAATAGTTGTTCAACCGAAGAAAAAGCGAAAGAGAAGATTTCTCTGGCTTTTAACTATTCCAGCATTTTTAATTATACTCATCCTTTCACTTCAAATTCATGCCGTTCAAACCTGGGGCGGACATCGTTTAGCTTCTTACCTTTCTTCAGAATGGAACAGGAAAGTAGAGATTGATCGTATTCGCATTGACTTGTGGGCTCGCGTTGTTTTAGACGGTTTATATATTGAAGATCATAAAGGTGATACCTTGCTTTACGCGAAGGAATTGCACATGGCAACTTATTCCTTTTCTTCAACCCAATCGCGGTTCGAATCGCAAAGTATTTCGCTTTTAGATCCCAACATTGAATTCAAGCGTTATGCCGGTGAGTCGGATTGGAATTATCAATTCCTCTCTGATTATTTCGCAAGCGAAGAGCCCCAAGACACTACAAGTAATTTCAGTATGTGGGTAGGGAAGTTGAATATTGAAAATGGAAAGTTCACCTATTTCGATTACACACTTCCGTTGGTAGAAGAAGGCGCGTTTTACGAAGAGCAATTGGCCATCTCGCATTTTTCAACTCAAATTGAAAATTTTGAAATGAAAGACGATATGATTCAAGCGAATATTGAATCGTTGAAGTTGAAAGAGAGATCAGGATTGAATATCGATAATCTTCATGCTCACTTCCGAATGCAAGGAAATGCTATTCAGGTTTCGGAGTTAGCTGCTGACCTAGGTGAAACCCATTTGATTGGCGACTTAGGTCTATATGCGGAAAATGACGACGCTTGGAGTGATTTCAGCAACAAAGTAAATTGGGATATTCATTTGAAGTCAACGGAACTGGTGTTGAATGACCTTGCTGTATTCAGCAGTGACTTAAAGGGCTTCGACAATGTGTTGAAAGTGGAAGGTGATATTTCAGGTCCTTTGAACGATTTAAGTCTCTGGAATATGAATCTTCAATTTGGAGGAAATTCATATTTTAAAGGGAACGTTCATCTGTTGAATGCAATGAATCCAGATAGTCTGAGTTATCAGTTGGCTGCTGAGTCGATAGTGAGTAATTACAATGACTTATCTTCCTTAAAGTCTTTTCCTTTTTCTGAAGGAAGGTTTTTGCAAATACCGTCTAATATTTCAACATTAGGTAAAATTCAATTTGAAGGCAATGCACGCGGTGATTTATCAGAAGTTGAGTTATATGGAAAGACTACAACTGAAATTGGCTCACTTACAACGGCTGTCAAAATTGGTGATTTCGATTCGCTGGTTAGTTATAACGGTCAGTTACAATTGGAAAAGTTCAATTTAGGTGCTTATTATTCAGATGATCAATTAGGTGTTGTTTCAACCAATATTCATGTTGAAGGAAAGGGTGTCGATTTGAATAGCATGGATCTCAATTTTCAAGGGGATGTTAGTGAATTGGGTTTTGGTGGTTACGTCTATACAAACATGTCTTCAAGCGGAAGGTTCAAGAATAATTTCTTCAGTGGGAAGTTTGAAATAGCCGATGCCAATGCTCAAGCGAAATTCGATGGTGAAATTGATTTCACACAAAAACAACCGCTTTTGAATTTCGAGTTGAATGTGAATCGATTTGATTTAGTTGCTGTTGGATTTATTGAAGACGAGACACCTGCGGTTATTTCAGGAGAGTTCAACGCGAACTTAAAAGGTTTATCCTTAAGTGAAATTGAAGGGGAGTTTACAGGTGCTAACATCGTTTATCTCGTTGACAAGAAAATTCAAAAGCTCGACTATTTTACATTAGATACCGAGCAAGAAGGAACACGGAGTATCACCCTAAATTCAGATGTGATTTATGCTAAGTTGGAAGGGAATTTTATATATGAGCAATTGTGGCCCAGTATTCAAGATATAATAGCTGATGCGTTGCCTAATATGGAGTATTCGGCGCGTCCGCATAAAAGTCAAGATTTCAATCTGACAATAAGGATCAATGATTTTGATTTCATTTCCGCGGCATTTATTCCAGAATTGAAAATTGCTAAAGGCACCTCATTGAATTTATTCGTAGATGAGAAAAACAATGACCTCTCGGGAACACTAGGATCTCCGCGAATACAATTTGAAGAGTATAAAGCGGATGAATTGGTTGTCGACATTGCTCGTGAGTTAGGCTCAATATTTCTTACCGTTCAGGTCAATGATGTTTTCGAAGGAGAGTCGAAATTTATTAGTAATCTTTCATGGGATGTGCAGTCTTTGGGAGACACAGTCTACAGTGCGCTAATGTGGGGCAATCCTGGGGAGTTTCTAACAGGTGATTTAAACGGCGTTTTCTTTCTAAATAGTTTTGATGATTTTGAATATCGCATAGGAAGAAGTTCATTGAATGTAAACGATGAGCAGTGGAATTGGGTGCCAGATGCCTCGTTCACATTGTGCCACAAAGACCTTGCGGTTCATGGTTTTCGCATGTATAACCAAACAGAATATTTGGGTATTAATGGAATGATTTCAGAACACCCGTCATCTCCTCTAAGGGTTGAATTGGGCAATTTGGATTTGTCCATGTTTAATGGTCTTTTGGGAGAAGATTTAGCGCTGTATGGAGAGGCGAACGGTATTGTTGAATTGAGTAATGTTTACGACAAAACCATCATTACTTCCGAGTTGAGTTTGTTTGATTTGGAATTGAATAAATACGAAATCGGAAATTTATGTGTGAATAGCACATGGGACAGCAAAAAAGAGAGATTAAGGGCCGACGGTGAAATTGAGCGCGATAGCATTCAGCCGCTAAGATTTGCTGGAAGTTATACTCCCAAAGATGAGGAAAGTCCGCTCGATTTCTTATTAACCATGAACGGTTTCGATTTGAGCCTTTTAAATGCATTTATTGGGGAAGATGTTTTGGGGATTAAGGGTTATGCCTCATCCATGGTTAGCCTTACAGGAACCCTTGAAGAACCTCAATTGGAGGGTGATTTGATTCTTCGAAATGCTGAGTTGTTTGTGCCATTCCTTAAAACGAAGTATAAATTCAACGACAAGATTCACATCGATCCTGAGATGTTCGCATTTAATAATATTCAAATTTTCGATGAGGAAGGAAATCCAGGGAGATTAACGGGCCAAATATTACACAAGAATTTCTCCGATTGGCAATACGATTTGACTGTTGATATGGATACGCCATTTCTTGCTATGAACACCAAGGAAGGAGATAATAGTGATTTTTATGGAAAGGCATACACCTCTGGTTTTTTGAATATTTCAGGGTATGGAAGTCAGACCTTTTTCGACATGACTTTGAAGAGTGAAAAAGGCACAACCTTTATCTTGCCGATGAGTTCTTCGGGTGAATTGCAATTCGACTCATACATTCAATTTGTTAATCCGTTAGACACCGCCACAACAAAAGAGTTGAAGGCTGATTTGAGCGGTATTACCATGAACATGCAGCTCGATGTTACTGAAGATGCAGAATTTCAAATTATTTTCGATGAAGCAGTTGGAGATGTAATGAAGGGTAGAGGGAAGGGGCATTTGTCGATGATTATCAATAACCTCAGTTCTTTCAACATGTATGGGATGTTAGAAATAACTCAGGGAAGTTATTTGTTTACATTGAAAAATTTATTGAACAAGCCATTCGAAGTTAAGCCTGGAGGTTCAATTGCTTGGTACGGAGATCCAATGGGTGCTGAGCTAGATATGCAAGCCATTTACAAAGGTTCAGCAAGTTTGAATGACATTATTCCAGACCCTTCACAAGCAAGTGGAAAACGAGTTCCAATTAACTTGATTATGGGTCTGCAAGGAAAAATGATGAATCCAACCATTGGATTTGATTTAGAGTTGCCACAATCGGATCAATTAACTCAATCGCGATTGGCAAGCGTTATCAGCACGGAGCAGGAGCGAAACCGTCAAGCGTTCGCCTTACTTGTAATGGGAAGGTTTATTAGTCCGCCTAACATCACCCAAGCCGAAGGCACCGGTGTTGGATTAGCCAGTAACGGTAGCGAATTAATTTCAAATCAGATTTCCAACTGGCTTAGTCAGATTAGCGATGACTTCGATTTAGGGTTTAATTATCGTCCGGGTGATAAAATTAGTAACGAGCAAATTGAATTGGCATTGAGCACGCAATTGTTCAATGACCGAGTAAGTGTAACCGGAAACTTCGGTGTTGCAAGAGGTAACGCGAATACAAGCCAAACGACCAACTACATTGGAGATGTTCGTGTGGAATACAACATTACGCAAGATGGAAAGATTCGCTTAATGGTATACAACGAAAGCAACGACCGTCGAATGACAACCACCGCTCAAAGTCCATATACCCAAGGTATCGGTGTTATCTACCAAGAAGAGTTTGACGACTGGAAACAGCTGGTAGATGGTATTCAAGAGTTGTTTAAACGCAAAGTCGAAAACGCCCAAAAGGACTAATCCACTATGTGGATACATCCGCTTTGCGGACCAATCCCGAAGGGATATATCCACAAAGTGGAATATTACTTCGCTTTGAACTTAGCGATAGCAGCACGAGTGAAATCACTCAATACAAGTCGACCTGAGATTCCTGCACGCTCGAACAAAAGTGTATCCCAGTGCTCGGTGTTTTTCCAAAAGATTTTCTTCAGTTCTTGCATCGCTTCCGGATTGCTGTTATTCAATTTGTCTGCGAGCACTTGAATGGCAGCATCCATAGCTTCAACGGTATCGAATACTTCAGCGTATAGACCTTTCTCACGCGCCCATTGTGCGCTTTGCCATTCGCTGGCGTTAATTGCCAATTGCGACATAGCTGATAATCCAACTTTTCGTTCAACAGCTGGTCCAACAACGAACGGTCCAATTCCAACAACTAATTCGCTAAGTTTAACAGAAGCCGCAGATGTTGCAAAACAATAATCTACAGAAGCGGCAATTCCAACTCCACCACCCACGGCTTTGTTCTGCACGCGACCAATAACGAGTTGAGGAATTTTGCGAAGCGCATTGATCACCAAAGCAAATCCAGAGAAGAAAACATTTCCTTCTTCCGTAGTTTGAATGGCAACTAACTCATCAAAACTAGCTCCGGCGCAAAAGGCTTTTTCTCCTTCACTTTTCAATACAACTACTCGAACATCTTCGCGTGTGCCGATTTCCTCAATTGTGCCAGCAAGCTCGCGCAAGAGCGCTCCTGGAAGCGAATTACTTTGTGGGTGAAAAAAGGTGATGGTAGCAATTCCGTTAGTTGCTTCGACAGTAACTTTTCCGTTTTCCATGTTGAAATTTATTGAAACTATATTGAATGAAAAGGGCTGCCGAAGCAGCCCGTAATATTATCCTCTTTTTGCAATGGGCACATAATCGCGAAGATCATGTCCAGTGTAGATTTGACGTGGACGGCCAATTGGCTCTCCTTGTTCAATCATCTCTTTCCATTGTGCAATCCAACCTGGTAGACGTCCCAATGCGAACATTACTGTAAACATTTCAGTTGGAATACCAATTGCGCGGTAGATGATTCCAGAGTAGAAGTCTACGTTCGGATACAACTTACGCTCTACGAAGTACTCGTCTTTCAACGCCACTTCTTCCAATTGTTTAGCAATGTCTAATACTGGATCGTGAATACCTAATTTGTTCAACACATCGTCGCACGCTTTTTTAATGATACGTGCACGTGGATCGAAGTTTTTGTATACGCGGTGACCGAATCCCATAAGGCGGAATGGGTCATTTTTATCTTTTGCTTTCGCAACCCACTTCGCAACATCACCACCGTCGTTCTTGATCTTCTCGAGCATTTCAATAACCGCTTGGTTAGCACCACCGTGTAGAGGTCCCCAAAGTGCAGCAATACCAGCAGAGATAGACGAGTACAAGTTACTTTGTGAAGAACCAACCATACGAACAGTAGAGGTAGAGCAGTTTTGCTCGTGGTCTGCGTGTAAGATTAAAAGTTTGTTCAACGCATCGTCGATAACAGGATCAATTTCGTATTCATAGGTCGGCAATGCGAACATCATATGCAAAAAGTTTTGCGTGTATGAGTATGCGTTGCGAGGATATACAATTGGGTGTCCAATGCTTACCTTGAAAGCTTGCGCAGCCAAAGTTGGCATCTTAGCCATAAGACGGTGAATGGTTAAATCAATGTCTCTGAAGTTATTCGGATTTTGCGATTCAGGGTAGAACGTAGACATGCTTGCGATCATAGAAGACAATACTCCCATTGGATGCGCGTGTGTTGGATACGCTTCATAGAAACGCTTCATGTCTTCGTGCACAAGTGTGTGATGACTGATGCTATCTGTGAAATAACGTAATTCTTTTTCAGTTGGAAGGTCTCCGTAGATGAGCAAATAAGCTACTTCTAGGAATGTTCCGTATTCTGCAATTTGTTCAATTGGGTAACCGCGGTACCATAATTTCCCTTCTTCACCATCTAAAAAAGTGATTGCACTTTTCGTAGCACCGGTATTTTTGTATCCGCTGTCTAAAGTTACGTAACCAGTAAGGTCACGAAGCTTAGTAATGTCAATAGCTTTTTCGTTCGCAGAGCCTGTGAATACGGGTACTTCGTATTCCTTTCCGTCTAGTATAATTTTTGCTGTCTCTCCCATTGCAATTGCAGTTTTAAGTGTGCGCAAGATAATCTAGGAATTTCCAAACACAAAGGAAATCGGAAGGATTTATTGGAACTTCGTAATTGGAAAATCGTTGTTGGAACTTCGTTGATTGAACGTTGTTATTTGAACTGCGTTGTTTGAACGGAGTTCTTCGATTGAGTTTATGCGAAAGAAGGAGGTCTGGAAGCGTTGATTTTATTGAGAAAAAAGAAATTCGATGTTAAATAGATGAATAAACAGCGCATAGGGATTTTTGGAGGGTAGTTTGAGATTTGCTCAAATTAAAACTAAAAGAACTATGAAAATACGTGAAGTATCGAAAGATCTATCTTATCAAGTTTTCGATTTATGCAATGAGCTCAAATTAGTGAAACGAGAATTTGAAATCAGCAACCAATTAAAACGAAGTAGCACCAGCGTAGCTGCTAACATTGAGGAGTCACAGGCGGCAGAATCCAAAAAAGACTTTATACACAAGTTGCGGATTTCCAGAAAAGAGTGTTTGGAAAGTGTTTATTGGCTTCAGTTAGTAAAGGACAAAATTGAAACAAATTCAGATGTCACGCCATTAATTAACGAATACAAAAAACTAAGTTTTATGATTTGGAGGATTACAGTCAATTCGAAATAAATCGAATCACAACTCGGTTCTCACAACGTAGTTCCCACAACGTAGTTCTAACAACGTAGTTCCCACAACGTAGTTCCCACAACGTAGTTCTCACAACGTAGTTCTAACAACGTAGTTCCCACAACGTAGTTCCCACAACGCAGTTCCCACAACGTAGTTCCCACAACGTAGTTCCCACAACGTAGTTCTAACAACGAAGTTCCCACAACGAAGTTCCCACAACGAAGTTCCCCCAACGAAGTTCCCACAACGAAGTTCTAACAACGTAGTTCCCACAACGCAGTTCTAACAACGCAGTTCTCACAACGTAGTTCCCACAACGTAGTTCCTAGTTTTTCGGAAGAAATTCAGACACCTTCGCAATCCAAGCATCTGGACCACCAGCCATATAACCATTTTGACCAAGCGAAGCAAGGTTAATGCGTCCATCGTCGGTTGGAGTAGGCATTACGAAATGGCAAGTTGGATAGCCCTGAACTGCAAACATTTGTTGCAGTTGTCTATTTTGATCTTTAATGGTTTGAGGTTGTTCTTTTTTTCTAGGGTAGTCAAGTTCAACTAATATAACGTTTGCTTTTGCCCAATTTGTGAAAGTCTCAGTTCTGAATACTTCGTTCTGCAAGCGAATGCACCATCCGCACCAATCGCTTCCCGTAAAGAATAACATGATTGGTTTTTTTGATTCGTAGGAAAGTCCGATGGCCTTGTTGAGGTCTGTTTCCCATGCTTCGCCTTCAAATTGAGCCGTTGCGGCACCTTGTGGTTTCGCCACAGTAGAGGGAACATTTTGCGCGCAAGCATTCAAGGTGAATGCAAGAACAATTGCAGAAAGAATTAATCGGAATGACATAGGATTTGTTGATGCGTTCATACAGCGAATATAAGAATGAGAGATTTTATTTTACCCCGCCCATTAATTTTTTAATCAACGGAGAAAGCGCAATTACAACAACGCCTGCTATCAAAGCATATATAGCCAGTTGATAGTAGCCGTTAGTATAAGAAATTAGTTTTTCTGTGTTGCTCGCTTTTTCATCAGGATTGGCCATTCCTGCCCCAAGAATTCCTGCAGCGTATTGGCCATATGCAGAAGCTAAGAACCACATTCCCATCATAACACCCCATAAATGTTTCGGAGCGAGCTTAGTCATTATTGAAAGTCCAATAGGTGAGAGGCAAAGCTCTCCGAGGGTAATAACAAGGTAGGCTATCGTGAATATGTCAAGCGAGGTTACTCCGTTTTCATCTGCGAAGAAACGAGTCGCATAAAAAATGTAAAAAGCCAATGCCAAGAATAAGAAACCAAATCCGAATTTAATCATGGTGTTGGGTTCCGATTTTCTTTTCGCAAGCCAAATCCAAAGAAGTCCAACAAGTGCTGAAAAAGCAATTACAAAAACGGAGTTCGCAGTGTTGTTTAGAACATTAGGGTCAATAGGAATGTGAAGCACAGTTCCATGTAAATTGTTCAAGGCAAATAGACTGAGTGATCCTCCGCTTTGCTCGAAAAACGCCCAAAAAACAATGGAAAAGAAAATGAAAAACAGGGCCGCTAGCAGTCTGTATACTTCGATTTTCGTAAGTTTTGTCATTTCATAAATCAAGTAAATGATAGTTGCGGGTCCAATGATATACATGAATAAATCTGTATACGCTGTATTTTTTATCATGATAAGAATAAGCGGAATACAGATTAGTGAACCTGCAAAAACGAGCAATTCACGGGTCTTTCTTTTTTTGCTTGAAAGTTCTTTCAACGGAGAGTCCCCGATTGGACCGAGATGTTTTTTTGTGAAGTAAAATGTAATGAGTCCAATTATCATTACGAATCCGGCTAACGAAAATGCCAAGTTCCAAGAGTAGCTTTTGCCAACCCAGACACAAAGGAATCCGCCTAACAAGGCTCCCACGTTAATACCGGTATAGAACAATCCAAATCCAGCATCGCGACGATCGTCACCGTCTTTGTACAACGCTCCAACCATTGTAGAAATATTTGGTTTGAAGAATCCAGTTCCGATAACGGTTACACTAATTCCAAAGAAAAAGAAGTCATGCGGAGAGATTGCTAGAATAAAACTTCCCACAATCATAAGCGCTCCACCCCAAAAGAGTGACTTTTTAAATCCAAGAATTTTATCGGCAAATAATCCTCCAACAAACGTGAATGCATATACGAACGCTTGAATAGCACCGTACTTGAGATTAGCTTCTTGGTCGTTGAAGAAAAGTTCTTTCACCATGAACACGGTGAGCATTCCACGCATGCCATAGAATGAAAAACGCTCCCACATTTCCGTTAAAAACAGGTGCCAGACTTGTTTTGGATACTTCCCTTCGAAGTTTTGAATTTGCTCTAATTGCATGGGTGTTTTTTTTATAGTTCGAAAGATAAAAAAAAACCTCTGACTAGCAGAGGTTTTTAAATTCTAAAACGAATATTTTATTGAACGTTGTTTTCTTTCATTACAGAATTCAACCACTTCAGCATAACAATCAGTACAAATGCTGCCAGGAGCACAAGCCCACAGTTCATGTAGAAGAAATCTTGCTTGTGCTCTGTGGATTCCCACATGCTAGATAGCATACCTGACAATTTATTTCCTACAGAAATGGCTAAGAAGAAACCACCCATCATAAGAGCTGTAATTCGAGGAGGTGAAAGTTTAGACACCAGTGATAATCCCATTGGAGATAAACACAATTCACCAATTGTAATAACTCCATAGGATGCGATTAACCAAAGTGACCCGGCTTTCATAGTTAAGTCATTGGTCGCGAATACAGCACCAACCATTACCAATGCAGAAAGCGCAGTAATGATTAGTCCAATAGCAATTTTAGTTGGAGTACTAGGCTCTTTCTTTTTGCTTCGCATGAACCCGAATATGCCCACGATAATTGGGGTGAGTAACACTACCCAAAACGGATTAATTGATTGGTATAGTTCAGTACTGTACAATTTCATGTCAGAACCAATTGGAGGAACTTCATTTTTCGGCAAAGTTTCGAAGTACTTGCGAGATTTTTCTAATTGAGTAATCTCGTCAGATTTCGCAACTCTTGCTTTGTGTTCTTCAGCGGTAACATCTGGCATGGCTCCTTCAACTCCGCGCAATACTTTAATTGTAGAATCGAATTTGGCTTGAGGAAGAGCAACAATATCATTGTTAATTACAACTTGAGCAATGTTCATCTCTTGAGCTACACTAGCCACACTTTCTGACATTTTACGATCGGTATGGTCTTCAGCCCAAATGGTTAGGGCATCTCCATTTTGATGGAAAATGGCAAAGAACAAGATTACGCATGTGAACACAGCTAGAAGTGCTTTGATTGCACGACTCTCTTTTGCTTCTGATTTGAATGCCAAATAAATGAAAAATGCAATTACAGGAAGACATCCGATGATGAATGCGTCGTTCGTATCTGAACCTAAGAAATTGCCAGGAATCATGTATCCGATGATTCCAAATATGAACATTGGAACAACCGTAAGCGATAGGATTTTACCTGTAGACATGTCACCTTCTTGAACCGGCTTAACTACATCTACATGTTTGATGTGTTTCGTTCCTAAAATAAAGACAGCAACACCAATTAACATACCTACACCAGCCGCTGCAAAAGCGTGGCCCCAACCGTAGTTGATACGCATGTATGCCGCAACGAAATTGCAAATGAATGCACCAATGTTAATTCCCATATAAAAGATGTTGTAACCAGCATCTTTCTTGTCTTTTAATTCATCTGAACTGTATAGATTTCCAACAAGCGTAGAAATGTTTGGTTTGAAAAAACCGTTTCCGAGGATAATCAAAAACAGAGCGATGTAAAAACTTAATTCTGAATGGATAGAAAGGCAGAAGTATCCGGCTGACATCATAAGTCCACCAAGAATGATTGATCTGCGATATCCTAAAAGTCTATCGGCAAGCAAGCCCCCAATAAAGGGTGTTAAATACACAAGTCCGAGATAGGTTCCGTAGATGTCAGATTTTTTTGCTGAAGAAAATCCCATACCGCCGCTGTTCCAATTCTCAATCATGTAAAGAGAGAAAATACCAAGCATGAGGTAATACCCAAATCTTTCCCACATTTCTGTTCCGAAGAGGTACCAAAGTCCTTTTGGATGTTTGTTTTGTTTAGACTGTTCCATGTTAATTATAAGTTCTATAAAGGTTAGTTCTCAAAAATAAGAGAAAGGAGCCAAGTTCGCACTTGACTCCTCAGAAAAATGAATAAGTTGTGAAAAGTTTAATTTTAATGCATGGCTGGGACTAGCAAAATTTCGCTTTCCCAAAACGTTTTCCACTGTATTGGAATGAAGACTTCAAACTCAAAAATATCGTCACTTCCGTTACGGTTACTTCCAACAAAATAATGAGTTACGTCATTCAAGACATTGATTAAATGAAAATCATCGCGTACTGAATTGATAGGTGCAGGTAAAAGTTTCGGCGCTCCCCAGTTTCCAAGAGAGTCTGCATGACTGATATACAGATCCAATCCGCCGTATCCGCCCGGCCTGTCTGAAGAGAATACCAAAGTGTTTTCATTCAAAAATGTTGGAAACACTTCGTTGTATGTTGAATTGATTTCACTCGATAACGGTTTTGGAGTTAACCAATCGGCAAAGGCATCTGTGAAATTTTTCGTGGAAAAGTACAGGTCGTAGTTGTCGTTCTTCTTTCCATTCAATTCAATGAAATTGGTTGAGAAAATAAGCGTGTTTTCATTCTGAAAATAAGGATGCATGTAATTGAAGCTGTCTGTGCAGAAATTTGCAATTTCAATGTTTCTTCTTTTGAAATCTAAAGATGGAATTTCATAAAGAGCCAGTCTTTCGTTCAATCGTTTTGTTGAAGGAAGGCTTCTATTGAAAACAACTGCATGTTTCCCAATGGCCAATGGACCGTCATTTCCAGCAGTGTTAAGTTTTGAGATGAGTGTGTTCTTTCTGTTGAAGGAAACAAGGTCAGTGTATGTTTTTCCTGTGACTGGAGAAACAGCTGAGTTGCTAAACTGATCGTCGTTGGTGGTTGAATAATGAAGCGTGCCATTGCAATAGAACGGGTAGGCCTCATCGGCGAATTCATTCACAAAGACAGGAGATATGCCTAATTGAAGTTGGGTTAATGCGGTATCAGTTATGACCAAGTTACTTTGATGAAGAGCCATCGCTAAATTAGCCTTGTCATCATCGGAAAGGAATTCCTCAGGTACATGCTCATAGGCCTGGGCAGCGCGCTGCATATGCGCCAACTTAAATTCAGCATTGGCCAAAAGCAAATAGGCTTTTGCGTCAGGTTCTTTTATCGAACGCAAGACGTTAACGCTTTCTGCGAACTGCTTATCCTTGAATAATTGCTCAGCATATTTCAACTGAGTAGTTGTGCTGCACGCTTGCGTGAACAAACTTGCAAGAATAACTAGGTATGTGAAATTCTTCATGAATTAATAAAGTCGAGGTGAGAGATGTGTTCCTTTTGCTCCGATGGCGTATCTCACGAAAAGCTCGTGCGAGTTGTTGGCGTAAGTGGCCAAATCAGATAAGGTGTAATCGAAAGCATAACCCAGTTTCCAATTTGCATTGGCCTGAATCTCAAGCATAGCAATCATGCTCTTATCTGTGCGATAACCCAATCCAATACCGTATGTTTTTTTGTAATAAATATTCATATTGAAGTCGGCATTCATAGGAGCGCCCGTTACATATTTTATCAAAGTGTTGGGCTTCAATGTGATCAATGGATTCAGATCGTAAACGTATCCACCTTGAAGATAAAAGTGCGGAGCTTCAAAAGCAGTCAAATTCAGCTCAGTCGTATTTGCAGAAAGAACATTTTTTCGGAAGTGCGGAATGGAAATCCCCGCATACCAATTCTTCGCATAAGCGAAGGCCCCCGTTCCAAAATTGAAAGTCGTCTCTTTAATATTCGCACCGAACGCATTGTCAACACTACCGTCTATGCTATGCTGCACGTCACCCAAGCCAATGTTGTACTGAGAAAGATTCAATTGCAACCCGAAAGAAAGTCGGAAAGTTGGGAACTTCAAATGATAGCTTCCAGCCATTCCCAATTGTAGTCGTTTAGCAGCCCCAATCT
>JBIKRF010000146.1:0-3780 GCA_044349305.1 Flavobacteriales bacterium | reverse complement strand
GATCTCGAAGCCCGGGATAATGTTCATCAAGGAATTCATTCACTTTAAATCGAAGTTTTCCCTTCTCCAATTGCTCAACGTACGATGAAATAATTTCGCTGTAATTGAAATTATCTGGAAAGACATCGCAAATTCTACGGATCAAATTGAAGCGATAAAAATTTTCCGTTTCTTTTCCGAAGTAGTTGATGCACGCCATAAGCAGCTGTACTTCACTGGAATTTTGAACCAAGAAACTGTCTTCCGTGGTCAGTGGAATTTTATCGGTTTGTTGAAGAATGAACTCTGAAATCTTTGTCGACTCGGCCTTTCCTTTTCGCGTAAGTATTGCAATATCTCCCCATTCGTATCCATCGGCGTGACATTCACGAATCGCTTCTACAATGCCATTCAGCATATGCAAATCGCTGGAATCTTTTTTATCGAGAACAAGGGTTTGAACTTCAACATAACCCGGATGGTCTTTGCTGCATTTTTGCTCGTGTTCATCGTAAACATCTTGAAGCGTACCAAGCTTTTCTTTCAATGATCCAAAAAGCGTGTTGTTGAATTCAATAATTGCTTTTCCACTTCTCCTATTCGTGTTCAGCACTTCCTCTTTGTATGCATTGTTTAATATCAACTGCATGGTATCGGGCGCTCCATCGAACAATTTTGGAAGGCGAACGAATTGTTCAACATTGCCATTGCGCCAGCGATAAATGCTTTGCTTTCCATCTCCGACAACGAGATTGAAATTTCCTTGTGAAATGGCATTTTCAAACAAGGGAAGGAAGTTCTTCCATTGCATTTCAGAAGTGTCTTGAAACTCGTCTATGAGAATGTGATGATAACGCTCTCCTGCACGCTCATAAATGAAAGGCGCAGTGCTCTCTTGAACTACAGCAGAAACTATGGCGTGAAAGTCTGAAATTAAAAGTAGATTTTCTTCTGATTTAATTCGCTCACTTACTTCATTGAGTTTGCTTAATAATCCCGTCGTGTAGATTCTTGGAAGAATCTTGTTAATTCGGTTGAATTCGTGTTTTTTATTTCCTGAAACCCAGTCAATGACATATTCAGCCGTCTCATTCAGCAAGGGGTTAAGGGCTTCCACTTGCGCTTGTTTTGGTTTGCCCCAGCCTTTTTCAAGTACCTTTAAAAGTGTTGATCCAGGCATTTCGAATTTACCTCCTCTTATTTTTCTTAAGTAAGAGATTGTTCCACTTCCACTATTGAAAAAGTCTTTATTGGAAAGATTATTCGACTCAATTTTTTCAAGAACGTTATCGATGCGCGAATAGAGTTCTTGAGTGAGCTCTTGTATTTTATTTTGAAATGCTTTTTTAATCTTGTCGTACTCGGTAATATGAAGATTCTCGAAAAGCTGAAGAATGTTTCGCGCATCTTCTTTCACCAGTTGCCTCGAAATACCAATCATGCCTTTTCGAACATTCCAATCTTCTTCCTCTTCGAAATTGCTGAGCACGTAGTTTTCGAGATAGGTTGTTAACTCAGCGTCTTCACCCACCTCATCGAGACATGCATCTACGCATTGTTCAAGAAACTTCTCGGTGTCCATTTGAATGGAAAAGTCGGGATGAATCTGCAAGTCTTTCGCAAAGGCTCGAACAATGCGATGCGTAAAGCTATCGATTGTGCTTATGCTCAATCTGGAATAATTGTGAAGCATATGCGAAAGCGTTTTGCGCGCACGTGCTTGCAATATCATCGGGGAAACGTCGAGCTCCTGGCGTATGTCGTTGAACAGTTCATTCTTTCCTTCCAGCGCTTTTGGAAAGGTGAATTCGTGAAGCCGCTCCATTACGCGTTCCTTCATTTCAGATGCTGCTGCGTTGGTAAACGTTATGGCTAAGATGTGGCTGTAGGCATAAGCTTCCTCGGTTTTTAGACTTAAAAAAAGGAAGTGTCTAACCAAGGCATAGGTCTTTCCGCTACCCGCAGAACTTTTTAATACAAGAAAGGGTTCATTTTCCATCAAGAGCAAGTCGGTTAATCGAATAGAATGTTATCTTTAATTCGTGAAGTGAAAGTAAATCCATGTAGCAATGAAAATGAAAATTGTGAATAATTATTTCTTCGTGCTTCTATTGAGCGTATTGCTCTATGCTTGCCGAGAAGAAACGACTTGTCCAGCAGTGTTGGAAACCAAGATGAATTTGAAATTTATTCCGACATACAACGGTGAACCACTTTCTGTTGATTCTATTTATTTGAATTCTTTTGGACAGCAACTGCGCGTTGAGAATGTGCAGTTTTATTTGTCGAACATCTATGCCCACAACGGTTCCGATTCTACCTTGTTGAAGCAAGCCTTTTTATTCACTTTGCTTGAACCCCAAACGCTAACATTAAATGTTTCTCCCCAATCCTTTTCATCGCTTTCTTTTGGAGTTGGTGTGCCAGGTAATTTGAATAAGAATGTTGATCCTTCGCAGTATGCGAACTCGAATCCCTTGAGTGTGCAAGGTTCCAACGGAATGTTTTGGTACTGGAACACCGGATATATTTTCGTGAAGGTAGAAGGAAGGTACGAGCTAACAGGTCTGCCCAATGCGCCTTTGATGGATTCATATGCGTTCCACTTGGGCGACGATCCCTTGTACCGCGTACTGCATCTCAATACAGGAAGTGTGAGTTTGGCGGAAGGCGATGCACGCACATTCAACATTGAAGTAGCCGTTGACAGTGTGTTCAATAGACCAGCCGATCCGATTGATTTGTCGATTGATAATCTTACACATACGACTTCTAATTTCCCTTTAGCCGAGCGCATGACGAATAATTTTGTTACCGCGTTTCACCTTCAATGAGAAAAACAGTTTCTTTTTTTTTCATAATAGCAATTCTTGTTGGCTGTGCCAATGATGGCCTAAAGGATCGTTCAGTCTTCTTCAAGCAGCCGCATTATTTTCCTTCAATTATTTTCCCTGAAGGAAATGAACCTACAATTCTTCGATTCGAATTGGGAAAAAAATTGTTTTACGAAGAAAAAATTTCGAAGAACGAAGACCAGTCTTGCGCATCTTGTCATCGCTTGCCTTCCGCATTTACAGATGGAAGAACAGTATCATCTTTCCATGAAAATGAATTTGCCCGCAACGCGCCAACATTGGCCAATTTAGCTTGGTCGCCCTATTTCATGTCTGAGGGCGGAGTGCCAACCTTGGAGTTGCAAGCCCTTGGGCCCATTCATGAAAAACATGAATTGGGTTTGAGCATGCAAGAGGTCATCGATCGATTGAAGTCAAAAGAAAATTACAATGAACTCAGCAGAGCTGCTTACGGAAGAGAGTTAGATGCGTTTGCCATTACACGTGCATTGGCTTGTTTCGAGCGTGCTTTAATAAGCGGTGATTCGAAGTTCGATCGCCATTATTTTTTGAAGTCGAATGATTATTCTGAATTGGAAAAAGAAGGAATGAATTTGTTTTTTTCCGAGCGAACACAATGCAGCAGTTGTCATGCACTACCGTTTTTCACAGACTACAAGTTCTACAGTTTGGGCCTAGAAGATGCTGATATTGGATTGGAACGAAGAACGTATTTGGAAATAGACAGGGGGAAATTTAAAACACCGACATTGCGCAACGTAGAATTAACAGCGCCTTACATGCACAACGGTTCCATGAGTTCGCTGGAAGAGGTAGTTTCGTTTTACAACACCGGAGGGGGAACACGTATTACGAAGGATTCAAGAGTGAAGCCATTGAATTTATCGAAGGAAGAAGAGCATGCCTTGGTTGCATTTTTAAAGACCTTGACCGATTGGAATTTTGT
>JBIKRF010000189.1:0-14173 GCA_044349305.1 Flavobacteriales bacterium | reverse complement strand
AGAAGTTTGTATCCTAATCGATACAAGACTTTATGCAAGAAATTTTAATCATCTCGCCTATTCATATAATTCAACAAATCAACCACCAATTCATACCCTTCTAAAAAGTTAGAAATCGCCTGATCTCACTCGAGCGGAGATTTGGTCAAAATTGATCGAATCTCCGTTTTTTATTTCCTTAAAAGCATCTGAAAAACAACGAGTTAACTCGATTAAAATGTTCGTTCTAAAAGTTAGAACTCTGCCATTTTGCTTGTCGTAAGTGAATCCGTTTGGAAATAAAATATGTTGCAATTTGTGTTTGCCGAACACATCCGCAGATTCCCATAGATTACTGAGTTTTCGGGTGATTTCAAGTCCGTTTTTGATGCATTTTTTAAGGTTAGAACTCGTCATGTGAGGGTTCATCAATTTTTGCTCCAATTCAGCCAACTCAGTTTTATACTTTTCACTAAACTTCGTATAAATAAGCGCATCTATTTTCCCTGTAGCATAACGTTCTTCGATGACTTCTAGATCTTTCTTTACCTGCGTTATTCTCGATTTAGTTGCTGATATTTCATTGGCATCCTCTTTTGAGAGTTCAAGCAGTTTGTATTGCATAATTTCTGGCAAAATCTCATTTTCTAACTCACTTAAATCGAGTTGGTATGATTTGAGTAACTCCAAGAAGGCATCGTGTAATTTTTTAGCACTCACATTAACCCCAATGCATTTCTTTTGACATTTGTAATAATACAGGTCCTTTGCTTTGACATAGAACCCTGTCATCAGGTTGTTGCAATTCGGACAGCAAAGTGATTTCTTCAAAGGCAATTCCAAAGACATCGTTTCGTAAGTCTTGTTGATGACCTTGTCTGCAGGCGAGTTTATTTTGAGAAAATCTTCCTGTGAGACAATTGGTTCATGCTGACCTTGGATAATTTCCCCAGGGAGCATTCGAGTGATTAGAATTCCACAATAGAATGGATTTCTGAAAATGACAAGGATTCTTCGTTCGTCAATTTTCATTCCCAGTAAATTCAACTTACGGACTATTTCAGCAGAGCTGTAAGTATTGTTTACACGCCATTGAAATGCTTTTCTCAATAACTCACCTTCTTCGTTCACGACAATGTTCCAGTCGACCGCTCTATGGTACTTGTTCAGGTTTTTATATCCTCTCGGAGGAACCCAAAGCCAGTATCCTTTACGAAGGAGTTCTTTCATCCCCGTTTTGGTCTTGTCTCGACGCATTTCATTATCAAAACGGCTCAATAGAAAGAAGAAATCTTGTTGCATGATTCCACCAGCATTCGAGGTGTCCACTTTCTGTGTTACGGCAATCAGTGTAATTCCTTGTTTCTTAAGTTCATCCGCAATGTAGGAGGCATTTGTTCCTGACCTTGAAAATCGGTCGTATGAATAGATTAAAATGAACCCAATGGTTGAATTTTGTCGGGCGTATTTGATCATTCGCTGAAATTCTTTGCGCTCGTCCGTTTTGGCTGATTCATATGTTCCACCAAAATATTCAGCTACTTCATACCCGTTTTTCAAAGCGTAATCCTCGCAATATTTCTTTTGAGTGGCTAAACTCGTATTGTTTTCAGCCTGCTCTTTGGTAGAAACACGTGTGTAGATAATGGCTTTTTTACGAAGGTTCTGCTTCGTGCTGATTCCGTAAAGCTTTTCAAAATCTCTAATTCTGCTCATGACTTTTTTTCAAGGTATGTTGGATGACTAATTCACAATAGGTTTCTAGGGTTGCCAAGTGTTGTTCTGCAACTTCGATGGTGACCTTTTTACGCTTTCTAATTTTTTCAATAATTAATTTTCTTTTTTCTTCTAAACTCAGTCCCATCCTTCTTCTTGGATGTGTTTGAACTCCTAGGCTTTAGGTCATTCATACTGATTGTCAATAGATCCGAATTATTCGGTATCGAGTTTGTACTTAATGGTGTTTTCGCAACAGACAACACGTCCATTTTGGGTTTTAAGGGTAATATCTTGGTATCCATTTCTTAAAATTAGATCCTGGACTCTACTAAAATGATGGACACTATTGTTTTTTGTGACCTTAATGGTTTCGGCTTTCTTTGTCTTATCATTGAAATTTATTTCGATTTTGGAAATATCATCTTGTTGAAGCAATTTTAAAACGATTGCTTCATCTTTTGTTAGTATGTTTTGGTATTCCGAACATTCATCTTCTCCCAAATCTTTTATCAATTCTTTAATAATTTCAAATAAAGAAATGCTCAAATAGGTTTTACCTAGGAATTCGTTTAATAGTTGATTATACTCTTTATGATTAACTTGTTTTTCACGATTGTAAAAAAACACTTCGCCAAATTCATTAATTAGAATGCGATGATCCGCACGCGTGATGATTAAATCAAGGAGTATGTTTTCCAGTTGGGTTATTTTCATTTTTTGTAAGAGGTCCAAAAATTCAGGCGATTTAAGAAGTTTTTCAAAATCACTGATATTAATAGTTCCGTCCTTGTGTTTCAGGAATTCCAAAAAATCATCATCTAATTTTGAATTTTGATTAGCATCGTAGGGGGCATTAAGTACCTCTTTTAAGTCCTTAATAATTTCGAGAGGAAGGTTATAGGCTCTCAGCTTTTGAATTATTTTGATCCAAAAGGATTCTCCAAGACTAAAAGTATACATTGCGCCATTTACATTCTTCTTCAAAAGCAGATCCATTTTATCCCAATGATTCAAAATGCGAGCCTCAATTCCCAAATTTTTCCTTTTATACTTAGGATTTCGAATCAGTTCTAACGGCTCTTTTTCGTTAGCTTCCAAATAGTCAAAACCTTTGGAAATAGTTTCAATTTTGTTTCTCATAGTTCAAATATAATACAAAAATAATAAACGTTACATTAATGTAATAAAAAATAGATAAGTTTGTAAAAATAAAAGTTATGATCTACAACAAAGGTGAGTACTGGAATGTATGCGGGTTTGATTTATGTGGCCGTGAATTTTACGGGCGCCAAAACCAAGTTTACTGCTGTACAAAGTGTAAACAAGCATTTAATAATAGGAAGACAAGCAAGGTAAACAAAGCAGCCAATGGGGCAGACCTTAAAATTAGGAAAGCCATCCGAATACTGCTAGAAATATTTAAGCCTGATAAAGAAGGTAAATGCGTTATTCACGAGGTTGATCTAATATTGATGGCTTTCCCTTTTGATTTGCCTACTAATCCAATAAAGGACGATCGTTTCAATGGAACGATGCATAGCTTCGGATCTTTTTGTTTTTATCAGCAAGGCGGCAATTTTATTTTTTACAAAATCTAATCAATATGGCATACGTACATTTTAATCACTTGAATGCCTCTGCATTCAATAGTTTTGTTCCAGAGGCAACGAAAGTTGCAAGAAATCAAACAGTCCAAACAATTCTAGTATTTGGCGGTGTTGTTATTGGTATATGGGTGATTTATAAGTTAATTGAAGCCCAAACAGCAGAGAAGAAGCAAGAAGATTAAACTTTTTTTAGGAAAGCTTGTTGAGGCACGAGTATCATCTTGTGCTTACGGAACTTGTCAATTTCACAATCATTTATCAAGATTCCGTACAAACACCCTTAGAAACCCGTGAAAACACGTATGTCTTGATAGATTTTCTGATCGTATTTTTGTGCTTACTCTATTATTATGTCTGAAATAGACTGGGTATTTACACCTAATAGACTAAGTGTAAATACTTAATTTTAAAACGTAAAAAATTGCTAGTCAAAAAGTTAATTTTTGTTTGCTTTTCCCGAGTACATCTTGTATTAGATGCCTAACTAAATTTGAGAAACAAACATTTTATTAACTTTAAAAAAACAAAATTATGGCAGGTTCAATTATTACTTTAGCGGATGGTTCGATAAAGACGGCTCGCTTCCGTAGAAAGTTCTCAAATGAAACAAAAGCAGTTTATTATTCCTCAAATGTATACAATGATTTAATGGCCCAAGTTGGTTGTGTTGGAATTCGAATATACAATGCAATCGATGAAGATGGTAACATGACGAATGTTTTAGTCGGAGTTGATTCAAATGGAGATGATATTTATACAGGTACATTGATTAATTATGGTGCAATTTGTCCGCCAATATGTCCACCAAAGAACCCATTAAACAGTTGATTGATTTATACGAGATTACTTATTTTACTATGTTAGGGGTAGATTTTTTACCCCTCATTGTAATAATTTTACTGTCACTAAAAAACAGAAGCGTAATTCTATCTGGCATTTACATTACTTTTTTTAGTTGTGCTGTCTTGGTTCAATGGATGACCTATTACTTCGCCATAAATTCATTGAGTTCAATCTGGATAACTAATTTATATGTATTTACTGAATTGCTACTTTTATATTTTATTTATCGAAATCGAAATCAAGTCCGCATATTTCGAAGATTTCAATTTTACTCAATGCTAATTTTCTTAGTATTATTTTATACTGAATTCAGTACAAATAAATTTATGCAGAATTCTTATTTAGTGAGTTCCTTTTTTATTCTTTTTTGGTCTGTATACTCAATTATTATGAGTTTATACGATCACAATCTCGCAAATAAAATTTCCGATTTTGATAAATACTTCAATTTTGGAATATTATTTTATTTTTCGGTGACAATAATTTTCTTTATTCTTTTTGATCAAATTAATTCTCGAAATTATTTGATTTGGACATTCCATAATATTTTGGAAATTTTTACAATCCTGATTTTAACCGTAGCGATATGCACTATACCATCGAAGTCAATCTCTTAAAATTTGTTCTTTATGGAGTAGGGATTTTGTTTTTTTTTACAGCCTCTTTTATTGGTCTTTTCCTTGCATTTAAAAAGCGATTAGAGAAAGAACAAGAAGCTTTGCGAACGGCTGAAGTTAATTTTGAGCGTCAAATTAGTGAAGCCACCATTCAGGCTGAACAACAAGAACGCGTTCAAATAGCCATGGACCTACACGATGAAATTGGCGCGCTCGTAACCGTGTTGAAAATAAATATTCTCAACGCTCAGAATCGAATGGACCAACCAGAACGCTTATTTGGACTCCTGAATGAAACATCTGAAGTTATTGAGAAAACTGCCGATACCATTCGGCGTATTTCCAATCGCATTTCGCCACCGACTTTAGTCAAAATGGGTCTGGATACTACACTGATTGAATTGGTAAAAACGATTCAAGCAACTGGGAAAATGACCATCAATTACCAAAGTAATTTAAATGGGATTCGTTATCGATTGGATGCGGAACTGAACATGTATAGAATCATTATTGAAATGTTGAATAACGTTTTGAAGCATAGCCATACAGATCAATTAGACCTTGATGTTATGCGATCGAATGAGAACCTCAAAATAACCTTTAATTATGTGGGAATTGGACTTAATAATGCACAAGTTCAACTTCTTTTACGTCAAGAGAAAGGAAGTGGCTTGAAAAGCATTCAATCAAGAATCAATCACTTTAATGGAAGTATTAACTACCAAGTCGATCAGAAAGGAAAGGCTGAAATTTTGATTAAAATACCAAGCGATGAAATCAGAAATTAATGTCATTATCGTCGATGACCAAAAACTCATGCGACAAGGAATTATCAAAATGTTTGAGGATCACGCACACATAAAGGTGGTGCATGAAGCTGCGGATGGAATAGAAATCATTAATTGGTTGAAAGAGAATAACAATCAAATTCAAGTTGATGTGATTCTTATGGACATGCAAATGCAAAACATGGATGGTTGGGAAGCAACGGAGTTAATAACACGTATGTATGCCAACATCAAAGTAATCGGATTAAGTTCGTATGATAATGAAGCTTTTGTCGACCGACTCATGAAAAACGGAGGTAGGGGATACCTATTAAAAGTTCAGGAAATAAGTGACATTGTTTCAGCGATTGAACAAGTAATGGAAATAGGATATTATTTAAGCGAACGAGTTCCATTATCGAAAATCCAAGAATTCCTCAATAATAGTATCGTTTTTCCATCCTTTAATACTTCTATTCTTTCAAAGCAGGAAGTAAGAGTTGTGCAACTCATCTGTGAAGAAAAAACCAGTCAAGAAATAGCAGATGCCTTATTCATTTCACGAAAAACAGTCGAATCGCACCGTGAACGAATCATGGCAAAAATCGAGGCGAAAAACATGGTCGGAATTGCCATGTATGCAGTGAAACATCAATTGGTTAAATTTAAATAATTGTATGGTTTTGCGCACCCTCATTCAAGACAATAAAAAAATGGCGACGAATTTTGCTTCCATGGCTTCACAACGCTACAAGCGCATGGATTACCGTTATGATTTAATTTCTGGAAATGTATTGCGCATGAGTGTGCAAAATGGCAGTGCAGACCAATGGCACCATGCTTATTTATACGATGCAGATAACCGCATTACGGCGGCATATACCAATTCTCAAACGCCCATCATGCCACTCGCTCGATTGTCATCGGCCTTACAAAACGAACTCGTTTACAACTCCGATTGGGAAGAGGATGCCGCCTACTATTATTACAAACATGGTCCATTAGCACGAACTGAAATAGGGGAGGATCAATTACAAGGATTTGATTACCTTTATAACTTACAAGGATGGATGAAAGGAATCAATGCCATATCAGCAGAGAATGACCCAGGGAAAGATGGAATTCAACCATCTTCTGGATCCAATCCCAATCAGTATTTCGGAAAAGATTTAGCAGCATTCAGCTTGAGTTATTTCAATAACGATTATACGCCAATTAATGGACAGGCGCCAATTGCATCCATAAATTCTTCCAGTCATCCAGCAAGTAATAGCGCAGAATTGTTTAATGGCAATATTCGGTATATGCAAACGCGCTTAACAGATCCAACAACGGGTGCTGCGATGCCGATGTTAAATGCCTATCAGTATGACCAATTAAACAGGCTCAAAGCATCTAGAAGTTATGAAAACGGTTTAAGTGCGAACGCATGGAATCCAACGGCGTATAATAATTCTTATTTCAATGCGTTTACATACGATGCGATGGGGAACATTTTGACCCAAGAGCGACACAAGCGTGATGGGACCAAAATTGAAGACATGAGTTACCAATATCAATATGCGAATGGTATGTTGCAGCGCAATCGATTGTATCACATCAACGACGCGGTATCATCCACTACCGATTTAACGGATATTGATGACATGGGTACCTTTACTTCAACGGTAAGTGCCATAAACACCAACAACAATTACTCTTACGATGAGGAAGGTCGTTTAACCAAAGACGTACAAGAAGAAATCTCTAAAATTGTCTGGAGGGTTGATGGAAAGGTCAAAGAGATCCAACGCGGTTCGGACACATCTAAACGATACATACGTTTTGATTACGATGCCATGGGCCACCGCATTGCCAAGCATGTCTACGACAATACTGGTGTTACCTTGAAAAAATCAACATACTACATTCTCGATGCTCAGGGTAATCAGGTGTCTATGTACGAACATTTGGCCAGTGCCCAAACTGCACAATATCTTTTGGTTGAGCGTAACATGTTCGGTTCTTCACGTTTGGGAACGAAAGACGACCATCTGAACATGCTAACCGCAACAGTAACGCCGTACAGTTATACCCGAATTTTAGGTACGAAAAAGTATGAGTTCAGCAACCATTTAGGAAATGTTTTGACCATTTTCTGTGATGTAAAAGTGCCGCTAGATAACAACTCAGATGGTGTCGTTGATTCGTATCGGGTCTGCTTGCAAAACACATCTGAGTATTCCCCTTTCGGTGTAAGCCTTGATGGGCGTACGATGCAACGAGAATCTTATAGGTATGGGTTTAATGGACAAGAGGAGACAGCCGAAATAACAGGCGACGGAAATCACACAACAGCCCAATATTGGGAGTACGATACCCGATTAGGTAGAAGATGGAATTTAGACCCAAAACCAAATCCTTCAATTTCTAATTATGCTTGTTTTGCGAATAATCCAATTTTATATGCAGATCCATTAGGAGATACCCTAAGAGGAGTTTCAAAGGTTTCAGCAATGAGAACTAGAAATGAAATTTTAAACACTTTCCAAGGAGAAAAATTTGATGCATTTAAAAAACTTATTCAAATTGATAAAAAAGATAATGTAACATTTAAGCATATAAGCGATAAAAAGTTCGATGAAGCAACTAAAGATTTTTCTGCTGATGAATTAGCAATGGCTAATGCATACAAAAAGAGTATAAACATGTCGCAAACACATTATGTAGACATGACAAAAAGAGAGGAAACTTTAAGCCCTCAAGCTACTTCAGCCCTTAGATTACCTGCAGGTACTACAGGAGCTTATGCAGATTCGGAGTATGGAGGAGGTGTGAATACTTCTTATAGAGGTGGTTCATTAACGGTCGTTGTATTAAATTCAAAGGTTCAAATTGATTTTGTGTACGCTTCAAATAAAGTACATTATAATAGAATCAGTACGCCAGCAGAATTACTTTCTCATGAATTGCTTGGGCATGGAGTTGGGAGAGTATTAGGAACGACTGGTTATTATCATAACGATGCCATTCAAATGACTAATTTATACTGGCGTGTTAGAGGTTACAAAACTTTTTATAGAGATGGTACATATCATGGTTCTCAAGTAGTATTAAGCCCACAAACTGCACAAAAAATACCAACACATTATAATTGATAAATATGAGATACTGTTTAATATTTATGTTGTTTCTTACAAATTGCACTAATTCACAACAACCCGATTCGATGACATTTTCCAACAAAATAAAGGGAAGCACATCTGATATTGAATTAATAAAAGGTGTATCTGTAGTTATTGATAATAATTCTGGAAAAATTCTTTCTAAAAGAATTGAGGCTTCTCTGAGGGAGAATGAGCCTTATTTAAAGCAACTACTTTCTGAAAGTATTTTAAATGAAACTGTTACCGATATAAAATGCTGTTATTCTGATGAATATCTCAAAAAAGGAGATGTTTCATTTTTACTTTATCTTGAACTGTTCCAAATTCGTATTTATGAAACATTTAAAGTTCAATTTGATTTCAAAGAAGAAAATTGTGCTTACGCTGACGGTTTAATAGAGTTTTTAAATGATAAAAGATCAGAGATTGCAGAAAAAATAAACAACCATGAATAAATCAGAATGAATAAATGCCCTTGCCGAGAAAACAGGCAAATCGCTAAAAGAAGCAAAAGCCTTTTTGGAAGCATTTACAGAAACCGTATCAGAAACTTTAGCCAAAAGTGACAAAGTTACGTTAATCGGCTTCGGAACATTTTAGGTTCATGATATGCCAACGCAAACAGAAAGATACCCACCCACTAGATAGCCTTGACAAGTCAAAGGAAATAAAAAGAGACCGGTGGTAAACGTTCGTACTGACAACCATACGAAAAACTGTAAAATTAGCACTTCGTTGCATCAAACAGTTATTCATAAGATCCCCAAATTCAGTGTTTTTACTGCATAAAAACTGCCAAAAGTTGCCTATTTTTAACCAAATATGAACCTTTTTAGAGCAAGTCATAAAATACAAGTAATTAGACCTCAGAATCCTTACTTTTCAAATCTGTCCTGCGGGGTCTGCTTGCAAAACACTTACGACTATTCTCCTTTCGGTGTAAGCCTTGACGGGAGGACAATGGAAAGCAATTTCTATCGCCTTGGGTTTAATGGAATGGAGAAGGATGATGAGGTAAAAGGTAAAGGGAATTCCTATGATTTTGGGGCGAGGATAAATGATCCTAGGGTAGGGAGATGGCTTTCTATTGATCCAGCTTTTCAAAAATATCCTTCTTTTAGTAATTATTCTATAATGATGAATAACTGCATAACAAATATTGACAGTGAAGGTAAGATTGTAAAATTATATGATTCAGATGGTTCACTGGTTGCAACTATTTCTAAAGGAAAAACAATCATTGAAAAAGGCAAAGAACAAAGTGTAATATTGCAAAGTTATAAACAGGTAAAAAATTATTTTTCGGAAGAGACATCTGTTTTTAATGATATGGAAAACGATGAGAAAATTCTCGAAATCCAATACACTATTAGGCCAATTGGAGGGGGCTCTTTCTCCCCAAAATTGCTTTTTAAAGATTTAAATTCAAATAAAAATCTTGACGAAGGAGAATTTAATACCGTCAGAAACAATGGAAATATAATTGGTAGAATTAATTGGGACTTTAATCAAGCAATGACGGATAATCAAGGAAATAATCATTCTCCTGCGATGATCCTATTACATGAGATTTTTCATGCTGAAGGATTTAAAAATAACCCTATTGGATACATTAAAGGTTTAAATAATAAAAATGGAATACCTCCCAAAATGGGGAATCATGAAGAAAACAGGGTTATCAACTTAGTTAATCAAATCTCACAAAAAATGAAAAATAATGATGGGGATTCTAGCGGGAAAAAGAGACTGGATCATGAATATAAAAAGTTCTTTGTAGTACCTTCACCAACGTCAAACTATGAAATTTATAAAGTGCCGGATAAAAGTATTGATAATACTAGAGTAAATAAGCCAATATATTTTTATCATGTGCATTAAAATCAAACTGTTCATTGCATTATTTTTTTATTGCATCACATTTTTATTATTTTCATGTAAATCATGTAAAAAAGACAGAGAACTACACAAGGAAATGAGAGTTTTTTCATTTTCATCTTGCATACATCAATTCAAAGACGATTGTTTTACAACGTATGTTACCCATGGAGCAGGAGATATATTTTCATTTCTTCAGAATCAAAAATATGTAATCAAAAAGCACTCAAATGAAATAAACTATTTGAAAAAAATTATTGTCGTGAATCAGGATACTTTGTATTTTTCAAAAAAATTCAATTCATTTAAAAAAGTAAACGAATTTGAAAAGTTTGTTTTTAGCACGTCTTACAGAGAAAAAAATAATTTAATCTCAATTAGACAACAGGAGATAAATTGTGTTGTTTTAATCGATTACTACGACCACCAATCTTTTTCATATAGTGACACATTTTATTTTAATGATAAAAATGAATTGTTTCATCATTCTAAAATATATGAATTCAATAACGATGAATTCATTCGTTTTTTTGATTTTTTGCCAGCTTCATTTTTTAAGATTAATTAAGATGAGCTTCCTTCTTAGTTTTATATGGATGTAACAAAAAAAAACTGTAAAATTTTGATTTTTAATTAGTCAATTAAAATAGCAAAAGAGAAATCACCGTCATTTTTGATTAATCAATAGTAAATTCACAGTAATCTCCACTAAAAAAAAGGAATTTCACAGGAACGATTGGGAAATTCAAAGGAAAAACATGTAAACTTGTTGAATTTCAAAGTAAAAACCAGTGAAAACAAAGAAATTATACCTTCCAATCTTTAAATTGATAGATCTAAAAGGTTTTTGCTTCGTTTGAAACAAAATAACCATGTGAGATTCCCTTCGAAATAAGGTTTTCACCTGATTAGAAGTAACCCCAAAACCTTTTCTAAAGTATTTTCTTTCAAAAGAAAATATGGCAACACCAATCAACATCTCAAAAAAGAGCAAGGCGCTCTCAGAGGAGCAATTTTTCGGGTTATTGAACGATATGATTATCGAAACCCAAAACGGCGTTAGAACGAAGAAAAACGGGCAAAGAATAGGCTCGGGCTCTGTGCGTATGTATCGCTGTTTGGAGCGATCATTGAAAGAATTTTCCGAGCAAAGTTCATTTCGGATGAAAATCTACATCGATCAAAACCTGAATTACAAAGAAAAAGTAGCCGCCAAAAAATACTATGCGAAGTTCTATATGAAGTACACCAACTTCCTCTACAAGAAAAAGGACTACTATGATAATTATGTGGGTTCTTTAATGAAATTATTACGCGCGTTTTTCAATTACCTGGAAGGAGACAAACATATTCCCGTAGGATCTTATCATCGTTCCTTTTACATTCCCAAAGAGGAGATTCCCATCGTGGCCTTATCCGTTGAACAGCTTCAATATATTATATACAATCAAGCATTTAATGAAGCAATCAAACGTAAAAAACTGGAGAAAATCCGAGATACATTTATTGTTGGCTGTACCATTGCCTTGCGTGTTTCAGATTTACTGAACCTTTCACATCAGAACTTACATGTGATTAACGATGACTATTACATTCGAGTAAAATCTCAAAAAACGGCAACCTTTACAAGTGTTAAATTACCTGATTATGCGACAGAAATCATCAAAAAACACCAACGAAAAAATGGTAAGTTATTACCAGAAATGACCCCGGAATGGTTCAATAGAAAATTAAAAGTATTAGCCAAAATGCTGCCAGATGATTTTGAAATGGTGAAGACGCGTGAGAAAAACGGCAAAGCAATTGTTTTTTACCGAAATGAAAAGCGCAAACAACATTATAAATTATCTGACCACATTAGCACACATACCATGCGCAAAACAGCTATTTCAACCATGCTTGCACTCGGAATGCCAGAACATATTGTACGAAAAATATCTGGCCATGCTGCCAACTCGAAAGAGTTCTTTCGCTACGTAAAAATGGCGCAGAATGTCATTGATCAAGAGGCTGATAAAGTGTTTGAGCAGATTAGGAATTATGGGTTGGGGTAATTTGGAATAAACCAAATGAACACACCTTTTTTTCGAATATCAAAGCTGAAATTGAAAACAAAAAACAGCCGTAATTTAGTTTTTTCTATTACGATTTGTAGACTCTTTTTCATAGTACTGTTGTTTTCGTGGCAATTTATTATTTGAGGGGTTGAATATTAATTCTTCTTCTTCAATAATTAATTTAACCCATTTTACTGTGAATACACCATCAAGATCTACAGCAAAATGATACATCCTCTTTGATTGTAAAAATAATTCAGTCATTCTTTTTGAACCATCTATAATAATCGAATCATACATCGTATGACCTAATTGATAATTTTGTATTCGTTTAGATAAATCAATTACCAACGTGTCATTTTTTAAAAATGAAAATTTGGGATAGATTGATTTTCCATGAAAATCTGCATGTAAATTATGGAATATAAAGGGGGAGGACCCTAAATTTAATAAAGAAAATTCAATTTTCTTTCTGTTTATTTTCGGCTTTATTACGACTAAATTATTTTGAGAAAATACAAAATTTATACACAAAACTGACGTAATCATCCAAGTGATTTTGTTTCTAATTATGATCATTTCCAGTTCTTTCAATTGATTTTTTATTCTTCAAAGCTAAATTATGAAACTTTACATTGTCTTTTTTAGTTGAATTAACTGGTTCATCTATTGTCCCGGTTTCTATATAATCCAATCCATGGTCAAGTATTTCATGAATATAAACACTACTGGCACTCGCAGAGGTTTTTGCGCCATCAGCAGCTTCAAAGGTTCCAATGGACGCTCTTTTAGCATTAATAAAAATAAAAGCTCTATCATCATTTGCAGAAACCAGAAAAGTTAATCCTTCTTGAGTTAATTGTGGAATTATTACACCTTCGCCATCATACTCAGGCATAAATCGAAATTTATTCATTCCATTTTCATCGATATAATTTTCACGAACAAGAGGATTTCTTTTAAAATTTAAATTGTCATCCATAGTTATTTGTACCTCTAGTATTCTTTTACTATTGATAACTTTTGTCATTGAAGTGAAAATTTCTTTCTGTTCGTCATTAAAAGAACCACTAATAGCGTTATATTCCTTCTTGTTAAGTTTCATTTCTCCATTCTTCTTGAATGTATAAATAGGTCCTCCAAACTGATCTTCAACATAACTTATTACAGTTGCTTGATCAACTATAGGTACTATTATCTTTTTTCCGTCAATATCAATAAAATAAATTGGATTATTCGCAACGAAAACATATTCGCATAAATCTGGATAAGATTTCGATTTGGGATCTGGATAAAAAAATCTCCCAACTCTAGAATCATACATTCTCGCACCAAAATCGTAACTATTCCCTTTCCCTTTGAACTCATCATCTTTCTCCATGCCATTAAACCCACGGCGGTAGAAATCACTTTCCACCGTCCTCCCATCAAGGCTTACACCAAAAGGAGAATAGTCATATGTGTTTTGCAAGCAGACCCCGCAGGACAGATTTGAAAAGTAAGGATTCTGAGGTCTAATTACTTGTATTTTATGACTTGCTCTAAAAAGGTTCATATTTGGTT
>JBIKRF010000057.1:0-14188 GCA_044349305.1 Flavobacteriales bacterium | reverse complement strand
CTCCCATTGTAGTGCTAGTTTAACAGCCCACTGAAAGAGCGCTTTTTTAACGCCTGAATTCGATTCACCCTTCGCAATAATTCCATCAAAGAATTTTTCGAGAAGGCGAGGAACCGCAGTGAAAATATGTGGCTTGTTGGCGATTAAGTCGTCTTTAATGTTGTCCATTCCGGTTAACGTAATGCTAACCGAATTGTCAATGTACAAGTAATGCAACATGCGCTCGTAAATATGACAAACAGGAAGGAAACTCACACATCTCGCTTTTCCTTTTTCTAAGTAGGGAAGACGATCTACACAGTTTTCTACGTTCGAAGCAATGTTCATGTGTGAAAGCATGACCCCTTTTGGAAGTCCTGTGGTTCCTGAAGTGTAGATGATGGTAGCTAAGTCTTCCGTCTTGATTTTATCTTTTCTCGATTGAACAACCTGAGCTGAATCGTCATTTAAGGAGAGTAATTCTTTCCAATGCCTAGCACCTTCAATTTTTTCATAGGTGAAGACTTCTTTGAGCGAAGGGACTTGTTCGCGAATGTTTTTAATTTTCGTTAGAAGTTCCTGATTCGATACAAAGCAAACAGTCGCCTCGCTGTGATTCAAAATATATTGAATGTCGTGCTCGGTCATGGTTGGATAAATCGGCACATCAATGGCGCCAATTTGCAGTGCTGCATGATCGCAGATGTTCCATTCTGTTCGACTGGCATCGGTAATCAACGCAACTTTCTGTCCGGGTTGAATGCCATATTCAACAAGGCCGTTGCTTAATTGGTTGACATGGTCAATAAACTTTCGAGTGGAATAGTTTTCCCATTCTCCGTTGCATTTGCTGCGGAACATGACATCAAGTGGAAGATTCTCCAGTTGATCGTAGGCGAAATCGAATAAACGTTTGTACATGAAACGAATATACTAAAGGAACTCTTTAGCAAGACGCTCTGACATATAATCAAATAATTGTTGGAAGGGACCTTTCACCATCATTTCCATAAAAGGATTAATTGTGGCGTCGCAGTCTTGATGAGCGGTGGTCGTTGCTCCGTTGCTTTTCAGCTTTGCTTTTAAAACGAAAGGGAAAGGGCTTTTATCGGTGGTTTCAAAAGTCGTTTCAGCATCTTCTGAATTTAAAACCGCGCTTACGCGTTTCAATTCGATGGTGTAAACATTTTGAATTTTAAATGAACACGAATCTTCTGTGTTACTCCAATTCGAAATTTTTTCTAAAGGAAGCAAGCGTTGAATATTCGCCATGTTTTGCAAGTAGGCATGCACCTCGGAAAGATGAGCGTTTACTTCAACTGTTTTACTTATGAACTTAGCCATTGGAATGTGATTCAAGGTATGCAGCGCTCCATGCAGCTGGATTCTCTCTCCAAACCTGCAGGGTCTTTAACTGCTCTTCAGTGATGTATTCTTTTTTCAAAGCTTGTTGCAACAAAGCATGGTAGTCTGTCAGGGTATGCAATTCAACGTTAGCCTCTTGAAATGCTTCTTTCGCAATATCAAAATCGTATGTGAAAATAGCAACCATTCCCATAACGTCTAGCCCGGCTTCGCGCAAGGCAGCTACAGCGCTTAAACTGCTTTTTCCAGTTGAAATCAGATCTTCAATCACGACTACTTTTTGGTTGGGCTCAACAACACCTTCAACTTGATTGCCTAATCCGTGTTTTTTGGCTTCACTGCGAACGTATGCATAGGGAATGCCCATTTCTTGAGCAACCAAAGCACCAATGGCAATACCACCTGTTGCGACTCCGGCAATGATATCTGGAGTTCCGAATTTTTCTTGAATCGCATTAACGAATTGCTGACGAATGTGAGTTCTGCATACTGGGAATGAAAGTGTTTTACGGTTGTCGCAATAAATTGGCGACTTCAATCCACTTGCCCAAGTGAATGGGGCTTGAGGTTTCAACTCAATTGCTTTAATTTGCAAAAGATAATCAGCTACTTGTAATCCTACTTCAATATTTGAATCCATGCCGCGAAAATACGTCGTCTCTCACCTCGGTCGTACATTAACTTTTTCACAAGAAGAGTTTGTTAACTATTTCGGAAGCTATAAACGAATAGATGCAGCAGGTGGATTGGTGCAAAATGGCTTTGGGGATTTTTTAATGATTAAACGAAAAGGATTTTGGGATCTTCCCAAGGGAAAGATAGAATCGGGTGAAAATGATGAAGAGGGCGCTTTGCGCGAGGTGGAAGAAGAGACAGGTTTAGTTGGAATGCACATCGAAGCGCATCTTGTTGATACGTTTCATACCTATGAGCTCAAGGGAAAGTCGGTGCTTAAGCGTAGCACATGGTTTTTAATGAAATGCGAAGGCGCACCTGAATTGACTCCTCAAATTGAAGAAGAAATTGAACGAGTAGAATGGTGTTCAAGTGAATTGCTCGAATCTCGATTGTCGAAGTCTTACGCAACGATTGCCATGGTTTGGGATGCTTTTAAAGCGTCTTCCAACCCTGAGCACTCAGTTTAACTGTTCCGCCGCCGATAGTCATAAGCAGGTTTTCTCCGTCTTTGGCAGTGGCGTGACCAATGATGCTCAAATTCGGATTGCCTTTGATTTTCTCGAAGTCGTTTTGTGAAACGGTGAATAACAATTCGTAATCTTCACCTCCGTTTAATGCGCAAGTCGTTGGGTCTATGTTGTGCTCTTTAGCGGTATCGCGTGTTTCAGGTGCAATGGGTAACTTGTCTTCATAGATGGCGAAAGAACATTCGCTTTCTTCAGCCAGGTGAAGGATTTCAGAAGACAGTCCGTCTGAAATGTCAATCATAGCCGTTGGCTTAACTTCAAGTTTCGCTAACAACTGAACGATGTCTAATCGCGCTTCTGGCTTCAGTTGGCGAGACAAGATGTAATCGTAATTTTCAAGGTTGGGTTGAGCGGTTGGAGCGCTTTTGAATACTTCTTTTTCGCGTTCCAACACTTGAAGACCCATGTAGGCTCCGCCTAGATCTCCTGAAACAACCAATAAATCACCCTCTTTAACGGTGCTTCTTAAAGCTATGTCTTCTTTGTTTGCATATCCGATTGCTGTAATGGAAATAACACATCCGGTTGGAATGGTAGTCGTATCACCACCCACCAAATCTACCCCATAGGCCTCGCATGCGGCAAGCATTCCAGAATACAATTCTTCAAGTGCTTCAACAGAGTATTTGTTGCTTACCGCTAGTCCAACTGTGAATTGTGTTGGAGTGGCATTCATAGCGCAGATGTCGGAAAGATTCACCACAACGCTTTTGTAGCCCAAGTGTTTAAGTGGAGTGTACATTAAATCGAAATGTACCCCTTCCACCAACATATCGGTAGTCATGACCAATTGTTTTCCTTCAATAGGTTGCATCACGGCAGCATCATCTCCAGCATCGCGAATGGTTCCTTCGTTTTTCGGAATGAAATATTGAGTCAGATGCTTAATTAGCGTGAATTCTCCAAGAGCAGAAAGCTCGGTACGTTGTTGTTCCATGCGGCAAAGATACTATGTTAACGACTCAATCGAATGTCGAGTACTTCCAACTGAATGGAACTTTGTCCGTTCCAAACATTTTCATTCAATTGAAAAAGGAGGTCAATTTCCTTTCCTTCCAAAATAGGAAAAACCCAGTCGGCCATTTTGAAAGCAATGCCTTTCATTTCTGAAACATTGCCAGCTTGCCTCACATGCAACTGCAGATGATCGGCATGAGCACCGACCAATTTCGTGAATCGCGCATTTTTAACATTTTTCGAAAGGAAGACAGGGCGCAGGTTCTCTGGACCATGAGGTTCCAAGGGTTGAAGCGATTCGTACAACGAAAATGAAATTTGATCGAACTGAATTTCGGTGTCGTACAAATGGCATCGCTCTATTCTCGTGTTGTTTGTGAAACTTCGAACTGCTTCGTCGAAGGCTTCTCTGAATGCTTCGAAGTTTTCCAACTTTAATTTGAGACCTGCCGCCATGCTGTGTCCTCCGAACTGTATCAAATGCTCCTCGCAAAGCGAAAGCATTTCATATACATCAATTCCGTCAATTGATCGAACACTTCCAGAAAGAATGCCTTCGTCTTCAACCAGAACAATGGTTGGCTTGTAGTACGATTCAATTAATCGCGAGGCAACAATGCCAACCACTCCTTTGTGCCATCCTTGTTTCTTCACCACAGTGGTGAAACTGTCTTGATAGAAGGCATCTCGCTCAATAATGTCAAGTGCTTCTTGTGTAATGTTGCGGTCGAGTCCTTTTCGTTCTTGGTTATATTTTTCAATTTCAGCTGCAACGGATTTGGCATCCTCAGCATTGTTGGTCAGGAGAACTTCAACGGCACGTTTTCCAGAAAAAATTCTACCTGCTGCGTTAATTCGCGGGGCAATTAGGAAAACAAGATCAACCACTTTCAAAACTTTTCCGCTGTGCTTGGCGTTGGTAAGAAGTTCGGCAATACCTGGACGGAAATGCGTGTTGATTTCCTTTAAACCAAAATGAAGAAGAACGCGGTTTTCAGAGGTTACAGGAACAATATCGGCACCTGTTGCAACAGCAACAAGGTCTAAAAAAGAGTATGCGAAGTCGAGCGATTCATTGTGATGAATGAACCACGCGCAAATAACTTTGAATCCAACCGCGCACCCGCATAGTCCTTTGTTCTCATATGAGCAATCTTTCCGCTTCGGATTTACAATAGCAAAGGCGGGAGGAAGGACCTCTGGTGTATGGTGGTCGCACACGATGACATCAATTCCAAATGAATTACACTGTTCAATGCGCGGCCCGTCTTTGATTCCACAGTCGAGCGTGACAATGAGTGAGAAATTATTTTCATGGGCGAAGGCCACGCCGGCTTCTGAAAATCCGTAACCCTCTGTATATCTATCCGGAATATAAAAGTCACAATCGAATCCTACATGCTTGAGAAAACTATAAAATACAGCAACAGCTGTCGTTCCGTCTACATCGTAATCACCATAAACCAGAATTTTTTCTTTGTTTTCTTTGGCGGAAACCAATCGGGCAATGGCCTTGTCCATGTCTTTCAGTCCGAATGGGTCTAAAAGCTGATTTATTTCAGGGTGTAGGAATCTTAGCGCCTGATCGGCATTCTTGACGTTTCGCGAAAGTAAAATTTCAGCGAAAACTTCGCTGTTATTCGATTTTACAGCCAATTCAGCAACTTCTTCTTGGGAGAAATTGCTTCGTTTTTTCCACATGTTTTCTTTAGGAGTACTCATTTGTCACAAAGTTAGGATGATAACTGACGCAACCCTTTTTCATTTTATGCGGTCTTTTCGTATATTCGTACCCCAAACTTTTTAAAGAAATGAATAAATCTTTACGTTCTGTTCTTTTGCTCATGAGCATTTTCGGCATGTTCGTGCTGAACGGCTGTCTGAATGATGACAACAAAATCCCACCAAATTGTAATGACAAAATATTGAATAACGGTGAGGATATGATTGATTGTTATTTCCAGACCAATACCGCTATTCCTGATGGTTGTCCTATTTGTGACCATTGCAGTGATGGTATGTGGCAGCCGGAATATGGTGAAACGTGCACCGACTGTGGTGGCGAGTGCGGACCTTGTGCTCCATGTTCAAACTGTATTCAAGACGGAGATGAGGCAGGAATAGATTGTGGCGGAACGAGCTGTGGTCCTTGTGCAGATTTGTGTGGTGACGGAATCATGAACGGTACAGAAACGCAAGTAGACTGTGGAGGAAATTATTGCGATGCTTGTCCAACATGTACAGATGGAATAATGAACGGTACTGAAATTGGCGTAGACTGTGGTGGAACTGATTGTCCACCTTGTTCAACCGACGGGAATTGTTCAAACGGAATTATTGACGGAGGTTCACAAGGTGAATTCTGGACAGACTGCGGTGGGATAGATTGTATGGCTTGTGATACCATTATCACCTTCACAGCGAATGGCGTGAATCATGTTGGAGTAGCTTCTTCTTTTTCCTTCAGTTATGCGGGTGGTGTGGTAACCGTTTCAGGTTCTACGTTGCAAGGCGGAACCATTGCTTTTACGATGGGTACTCCTGTAGCAGGTTGGGCAGACGGTTCGGTTATTAACATGGCAACCTCTACGAACCCTGCGAATGTTATGGCGTTCACCAATGCATCTATTGCCCATAGCACGGCTTTCGGAACTTCAAATGCAACCATAAATGTGGTTAAATTTAGATCGACTCCGGCTCCAGGTGGAATTCGTTATACCTTCTCAGGTACATTGAAAAACTCAGCGGGAACTTCAACCATGAATATTTCAAACGGATTGGTGATGGTTCCTCTTCAATAAAAGAATATCTTCTAGTAAATATCAAAAAGCCCTTCGAAAGAAGGGTTTTTTATTTCACCCTCAATTTCGTTTCTTTGCACCCAATTTAGCAATGAACTAAACATAAGAATATGCATTTCGAATTATCAGAAGAACAATTGGCCGTTCAGGCTGCTGCAAGAGATTTCGCGCAGAACGTTTTAAAAGCAGGAGTAATTGATCGCGACGAGCATCAGCGTTTTCCAACCGAAGAGGTGAAGCAGTTAGCTGAGCTTGGATTTATGGGAATGATGGTAGATCCACAATACGGCGGAAGCGGTATGGATACTTTGTCATACGCTATTGCAATGGAAGAGATTTCTAAAGTAGACGCATCGACTTCAGTGTGCATGAGCGTAAACAACTCGTTGGTTTGTTACGGACTTCAAGCCTACGGAAATGAAGAGCAAAAAGAAAAGTTTTTGAAGCCATTGGCTAGCGGAGAGAAAATTGGAGCGTTCTGTTTGTCTGAGCCAGAAGCGGGATCAGATGCGACTTCACAAAGAACGACTGCCGTTGATATGGGTGACTATTATTTGCTGAACGGAACGAAGAACTGGATCACCAACGGAAGCACCGCTTCTACTTATTTGGTAATTGCACAAACAGATCCTGAAAAAGGACATAAAGGAATTAACGCACTTATCGTAGAGCGCGGAATGGAAGGATTCATCGTTGGAGCGAAGGAAAATAAAATGGGTATCCGCGCAAGCGACACGCACACGTTGTTGTTCAACGATGTGAAAGTTCCAAAGGCGAACCGCATTGGCGAAGACGGATTCGGATTCAAGTTCGCAATGAAAACATTGAGCGGAGGACGCATTGGTATTGCTGCTCAAGCTTTAGGTATTGCTGCTGGTGCTTACGAATTAGCTTTGGCTTATTCGAAAGAGCGTAAAGCATTCGGAAAAGAAATTTCACAACACCAAGCCATTGCTTTCAAATTAGCTGACATGGCCACTGAAATCGAGGCTGCACGTTTGTTAGTTTACAAGGCAGCTTGGATGAAAGATCAAGGCATGAACTACGACGAAGCAAGCGCTATGGCGAAGTTGTACGCATCGACAGTGGCTATGAAGCACACGGTGGAGGCTGTTCAAATTCACGGTGGATATGGATTTGTGAAAGAGTATCACGTAGAGCGTATGATGCGCGATGCGAAGATTACTCAGATCTACGAAGGAACAAGCGAAGTGCAGAAAATTGTCATTTCAAGAAGCGCACTTTCGAAATAATCGCTTTCGAATTTCATTAACAAAGGGCTGTTGTAAGACGGCCCTTTTTGTTGGAAATTTCTTCCATTCGAATTCTATTTTCGTAAGGAAGCATGAACCCATTCAAACACAACTTTCGTTTTATTCTAGTTCTTTCGCTTGCCGCAATGGGAGTCGTTGGCGTATACTATTTTTTAAACAGAAGTCACGCCGAATGGACCAGTTCTTTGGCCTACATTCCTTCAAGCGCAACGGGTGTTGTAGAGGTAAAGAACGCTGATGCATTCTCGGAGGCCATTGAGTGGTCTGCAGAACTTTCATTGCATGAAGGAATAGCTCGAATGCTTCAAGAAGTTTCAGCTGACCCACAAGGGGTGAAATTTGAGAGCCAGTCTGTTTTTATTGTAGAGAATGGCGCTGATGATTTAGTTATTCTTCCTGTTGGATATGGTGAAGAAGGTTCTGCTGTTGCTTCAAAATGGAGTGCGAAATTTCCGGAATTGAAATTTGTTTTTCAAGAGCCTTATGCTATTTATGGAAGTGGAAATGTGAATCTTCCTGAAGAAGGAAATCAACTCGATGATGCAACTTCGTTCATGTGTGTGAAAGGAACCACTTCTTTCGATTCGAAATGTCATTATTATTACAAAGTAGATGAGGTATGGACGGCCTTAGACGAAATGCATGGAAGCGCATCTTCGATGATTGCCGGATTTCAATGCAAGCCATTGAACCTTCCAGCGAATCAGTCGAGTTTCAACTTTCAAAAAGTATTCACGAATGGAAGAACCAATACCAATTATTGGTTCAAAGCAGTTCATGCAGGAAGTCCACTGGCATTGCTGACCTATCTCGATTCGCTGCGTCCGCAAGATGCGCGCAATGCCTTCTTAAGTGTTCGAATGGAGCAAGAAGCAAAGAAGAACATTTCTTTGTTGGATTGGCTGAACAATAATGCCACCGGTGAATTGGCGATGGCCAATTTTGGAAGCGATACACCGGGTGCAAGCGGAATGATTTATGCCTTGGGTTTGAAATCTGACAGTGTTAATGTTGGAGTCTTAACTTCTGATTCGATTGCGTTAGATCCGATCCGAGAAGCGAATGCAGCAGAGCTTTTCGCTATGGATAAAATTTATCCGAGCGAGGTGCAATACTATGGTGTGCGATTCAAGAATTTCTTCCTGTTCGCCGAATCAAGAGAACTCTTGTTGGCGCACCAGCAATATCTTTCAACAGCAGGGAATATTGGCAATAAAGATTTTCCTGTGTTGCCAAATGGAGGAGTAATAACGGGAACCGATATGCAGTATTCAAGCAGCCTCTCGTCTAAGTTGGGTAACCGTTGGCGTGTGTGGCATTATGCGCCTGTAGGAGAACGAACCCAAGTGCGTTTGGTTGGAAAGGGGACCATTGAGACACAAACACAAGCTCAAGTGGTTGAAGATACTGTTTCAATTCCACCACAGCCAACGCCAGCACCTGCGCCAGTTGTGGAATCTGGAAAGACGAAATCGGTAACGAACCACATTACTGGCAAGACCGAACAAGTCAAATATTCAGGTTCGAAAATCGAATGGGTCGCGAATGGAAAAACAACTTGGTCGGTAAACCTTTCTTCGGAAATACGCGGAGTGGAGCAGATCGACGCGTTTAAAAATGGAAAGAAGCAGCTCTTGATTTTAACGAGCAGTCGATTGGAAATGCTTGATATAAATGGAAAGAATGTCGTGGGTTTCCCTGTTGTTCTTTCTTCAAAGCCCTGCACGAATTTGTGCGTAGCTGATTACTCAAACGCAAAAGATTACCGCATCTTCTTTGGCTGTTCCAATGGTACGGTCTACAATTATACGTCGAACGGAAAGCCAACTTCAGGTTGGAATGTAGCAAGTATGAAAGGCGATTTGCCTTCTTCCATTCAATACAAGAAAGTTAACGGACAAGACGAGATTCAAGTGAAACGAGCAAGCGGAAAAACAACAATTTTGAAACGAAACGGTGCGGTGAAATAATGAAAGCGATCTATTTAACGAAGTTCGGAAAAGCGCACGAGGCTTTTGAAATAAGAGAAGTCGCTGATCCGATTTTGGGTGTAGGAGAAGTGTGTGTGAAGGTGGAAGTTTCCGGATTGAATTTCGCAGATGTGTTGGGAAGGAAAGGGTTGTATCCCGCTCTGCCTGCCCCTCCTGTGGTTATGGGATACGATGTGGTTGGAATGGTGGAAGCCGTTGGTGAAGGAGTTTCTTCCAATTGGATAGGAAAACGCGTGGCGTGTTTAACGCGATTCGGTGGTTATGCTCAAAAGGTTTGCACCGCTGTTACAGGCATTGCTGAACTTCCAGATTCCATTTCTTCCAACGAAGCCTGTGCCTTAGCCACGCAATACGTGACTGCCTTGTACATGAGCGATTTTCTTCAACATACAAAATCGGGAGAGCGCGTACTTATACATGCCGCGGCTGGCGGAGTAGGAACAGCGTTGATTCAGTTGTTGAAGGAAAGAGGATGTGAAATTTTCGCAACGGTGGGAAGCGATGAAAAGGTGAATGCTTTAGCGAAGCAAGGGATTACAGCGGTGAATTACACAACGCAAGATTATGAAGTGGAAATTCGAAAGCATTTAGGCAAAGCCAATCTAGATGTGACTTTCAATAGCATTGGAGGAAAGACGTTCAAACAAGACATGCGTTTGCTGGGAGCAGGAGGACGATTGGTGTTGTTCGGATTTTCAGATCGCACCAGTAAGTGGGGAGGGAAGTTGGCGACTTTGAAATTGGTGTTCGACATGGGAAGACTAATTCCTTTGTTATTGCTTGGAAAGAGTCAGTCTGTTCTTGGTGTGAACATGCTAAGGCTAGCAGACGAACACCCCCATATCATCGGAAAGCTCTTGAATCAATTGGTTCAGATGCATTCGGAAGGAAAAATTAAACCCCTTATCGGTGGTGAATATTCCTTCGCCGAAATAGCAAAAGCACATCAATATTTAGAAAGCCGCAAAAGCTCGGGAAAAATAATTTTGAAGTGGTGAAGCCCCTAACACTCATTTTCTTATACATTCGCCAAGAATAATTTTTATATGTCAACGCAACACAAACTTTCCACAGCCGGATTACTTGTTACACTGGGTATTATTTACGGTGATATCGGAACTTCTCCATTGTACGTAATGAAGTCAATTGTGGGCGATAAGCCTATCAGTGAAATGCTTATTTACGGAGGTATTTCTTGTGTTTTCTGGACGTTGACTATTCAGACAACGATCAAGTATATCTGGATGACCCTTCGCGCCGATAACAAAGGGGAAGGTGGAATTTTCTCGTTATTTAGTTTGGTGAAGAGAAGAGGGAAGTGGTTGTTCTGGCCGGCTATGATTGGTGCAGCAACGTTATTGTGCGATGGTATTATTACTCCGCCAATCTCTGTGGCTTCTGCTGTTGAAGGATTGAAAGTATTCGATGAAGGAATTCCAGTGATGCCTATCGTATTGGCTATTCTTACAGGATTGTTTATGATTCAGCGTTACGGAACCAAATTGGTTGGTGTAGCCTTCGGTCCAATTATGCTTATTTGGTTTTCAATGTTGGCAGTTTTGGGAACGTACAACGCGTTTCTTCATCCTGAAATATTCAATGCGTTAAATCCGAAATACGCTTACGATTTATTGGCCAACTATCCGAAAGGATTTTGGTTGTTAGGAGCGGTGTTCCTTTGCACTACGGGTGCTGAAGCATTGTACAGTGATCTTGGACACTGCGGCCGAGCGAACATTCGGGTGACATGGATTTTTGTGAAGACAGCATTGATATTAAACTATATGGGGCAAGGTGCTTGGCTCATGCAACAAACGGAATTGACCGGAAGAAATCCGTTTTTTGAAATCATGCCTGAGTGGTTCTTGCTGCCGGGTGTTATCGTTGCGACTGTAGCTGCAGTTATCGCAAGTCAGGCATTGATCTCTGGCTCATTCACACTTATCGGTGAGGCAATCAACTTGAACTTCTGGCCACGTGTTGCGATTAAATTTCCAACTGAGACGAAAGGTCAACTTTATATACCAAGTGTAAACTGGTTGCTCTGGGCTGGTTGCATAGGTGTAATGCTTTACTTCAAAGAGTCTGCTCACATGGAAGCGGCCTATGGATTATTCATTACAGTGGCGATGCTTATGACCACTTTGTTGTTGTCTTATTATCTTATCTATCACCGCCACTGGCCGTTCCTTCTTGTGGCAGGAATTGCTTCGCTCTTTTTTGCAGTTGAACTTTCGTTCTTCATAGCGAACTCGGTTAAGTTGAAAGAGGCGTGGATGATGCTCATTGTATATGCGGGAATATTAATGGTTATGTATGTGACCATTCGCTATCGCAAATTCAGTAACGAAAGAGTTGGTTTCATTTCTCTTGATCCGCATATTGATACGTTAAGAAAGCTTTCGGAAGATACGAGTGTTCCGAAATACGCGACACACTTGGTTTACATGACGAAGGCTAGCTTCACAGATCAAGTAGAGAAACTGGTGATTGATTCTATTCTAGAGGGCACACCGAAGCGTGCCGATGTGTATTGGTTCTTGCACGTAGATCGCACGAACGAACCGTATACGATGGAATACGAGGCGCAAGAATTGGTAGATGACTTAATCATTAAAGTTAACATCAAATTAGGTTTCCGTGTGCAAGCGAAGGTGCACAATTACTTCTGCTTTATTCTCCAAGATTTAGCTACGAAGAATCACTTCAACCGCATTCAGAAACCGGAACCATACGGTGCTTATAACAACAGCATTGATGTTCGTTTCGTGGTGCTTCAAAAATACTTAAGCGTAGAAAATGAATTGGGTGTTAACGAGAATTTCATTTTCGAAGCACATCAATTCTTGAAGAGCATTTCTCTTACAGACATTGACGCATGGGGATTGGAAGAGAACAGAACTTCTGTTGAAAAAGTTTCAATGGTTGTGAAAGGAGGCGAGCGTTGTCACTTGAACATGCGCGGACACAAGATTCAATCGTAATTACATCATTTCAGAAAGCTCTAACCAGCGCATGGTTCCGTTGTCTATTTGATCAGACAAGGCGCCAAGTTCTAAAGCTATTTTTTCCATCTGAATATGATCGGTAGCATTTAAAAGCTCAGCTTCAAGCTGGGCTTTTTTCTCTTCCCACAAAGGCAAATTCTTTTCGAGTGTTTCGAATTCGTGCTTGTCTTTGAACGAAATTTTTCCAGCAGGTTTTTTCTTTTCTTCTTTGATGGAAGGGGTCGGTTCTTCTTGCTTCTTTGCTTCAGCAAGACTTTCTCGCTTGGCTGAAGCCTCGCTCAACACGGCGCGGAAATCAAGGGTGCTTCCAAGCAAGTCATGCACGTTTCCTTTTCCATCTAAAAGAAATAAATGATCAACCAATTTATCGAGGAAGTACCTGTCGTGACTCACGATAACCAAGCAGCCAGGGAAATTCAATAAGTAATCTTCTAACGCTGAAAGCGTGAATACGTCGAGGTCATTGGTAGGCTCATCGAGAATTAAGAAATTCGGATTCTTCATTAACACTAAAAGCAATTGCAAACGTTTGCGTTCACCTCCGCTTAATTGATCAATGCGGTTGAAGTGCATGTGCTTCGGAAACAAAAATTTCTCAAGCATTTGCGATGCGCTAATGGTCTTTCCTTTTGCTAATGGAATGTAGTCTGCTACGTCGCGAATGCACTCTATTAGTCGTTGTTCTGGTATTAAGTTCGAAGAAGACTGCTCGTAAAATCCGAACACCACAGTTTCACCATTCACAATCTTCCCGCCGTCTGGCTCCATGCGCTTGGTCATGAGGTTCAGGAAGGTAGATTTTCCGCATCCGTTTCTTCCAATAATACCAATGCGTTCATTCGATTTGAAGACATAGTCGAATCCATCCATAACGGTTGAATCGCCCATAGACTTCGTCGCCTTAATGAACTCAACCACTTTCGAACCCATGCGGGTAATGTTAATTTCAAGATCTAATTCGCCGTCTTCTGGTTTGCGTTTCAATTTGTCTTTCAACTCTTCGAACGAGTCCATGCGACTTTTGCTTTTCGTTCCGCGGGCACGTGGCATGCGGCTCGCCCATTCAGCTTCGCGACGAAATAAATTTAAATTCTTGTCGCGTGAAGCAGCTTCTAGCTGCTCGCGCTCTGCTTTCTTTTCGAGATAATAAGAGAAGTTTCCTTTGTATTTGTAAAGCTCTCCGTTTTCCAATTCAAGAATTTCATTCGTAATGTTTTCCAAGAAGTAACGATCGTGCGTTACCATGAACAAAGTCATGCGCGCCTTCGTTAAATATTCTTCCAACCACTCAATCATGTCTAGGTCCAAGTGGTTCGTAGGCTCGTCGAGAATTAAAAAATCAGCTTCTTCCAACAATACACGCGCTAGTGCAATACGGCGGCGCTGACCACCGCTCATGTTTCCCATGAGTTGGTTCAGATCAATAATGTTAAGTGCGCCCAAAATTTGTTTGGCTTTCGCGTCGTAGTCCCAAGCATCTGCATGTTCCATCATGTCGTGCGCTTCTTGAAGACCTTCACCAGTTTCAATAGCAACGTCATAAGCGCGAATCGCCTTGGTCATAAGGTTGTCAGCCGCGAAGAGAAAATCAATGGCTGTTCCTTTGGC